>NZ_JBLWMW010000012.1:241-95667 GCF_048515945.1 Pseudoalteromonas 'SMAR' | reverse complement strand
AACCCTTTACCATGCTGTTCAAAAATTACTCACGAAAGATCAACACGCCCTAAAAGAAAGGAAGGAAATACTATGAGCATTAATGCCTATGCTGCGCAACACGCAGGCGGTAAATTAGAACCCTATTCGTACGAGCCAGGAGAGCTTGCTGTACAAGACGTCGAAATTGCCGTGGAATACTGTGGGATCTGCCATTCCGACTTATCCATGATCGATAACGAGTGGGGCATGAGTGAATACCCGCTGGTGGCGGGACATGAGGTTATTGGCCGTGTAACCCAAGTTGGCGAGCAAGTGCAAGGCCTCAGCGTTGGTCAAAAAGTTGGTTTGGGTTGGCACAGCGATTACTGTGGCCATTGTCCTAGCTGCGACAGCGGTGATGAAAACCTCTGTGGCGATGCACAAGGCACTATTATTGGTCACCACGGTGGTTTTGCCGATAAGGTCAGAGCCAATGCCAAAAGCGTTGTAGCGTTACCAGAGCAACTTGATTTAAAAACCGCAGGTCCGCTGTTTTGCGGTGGCATTACCGTGTTTAACCCTTTGGTGCAATTTGATGTTAAGCCCACTGACAAAGTGGCTGTCATAGGGATCGGTGGTTTAGGGCACTTGGCGTTGCAGTTTTTAAATGCGTGGGGCTGTGAAGTGACGGCATTCACCTCCAGTGAGAGTAAAGCTGAAGAAGCCAAATCATTTGGCGCCCATCATATTATTAACTCGCGCTCAGAATCCGAGCTTGAGCAAGCGGCAGGGCAGTTTGACTTTATTATTTCCACGGTGAACGTCAAGCTGGACTGGAATGCTTATATTAACACCTTAAAACCTAAGGGCCGTTTGCACTTTGTTGGCGCGACGTTAGAGCCATTGGATTTGAGCTTATTTGGTTTATTGCTGGGGCAGCGTAGTGTCTCGGCTTCACCGGTGGGTAGTCCTGCAACCATAGCGCAAATGCTGGAGTTTGCTGCGCAGCATAACATTGCACCGCAAATTGAGCTGTTCGATTTTGCCGAGATTAATCAGGCACTGGATCATTTGCGTGCCGGAAAAGCGCGCTATCGGATTGTGCTGCAACATAAATAACTATTTTCTAAATAGTGCAGTCAGTAAAAAGCCCGCAATTGCGGGCTTTTACTTTGTTAGAGTTAGGCGAGACCTTCGTCGGTTTCGACGTGTTCCTCTTTATGATGCTTGGCAATTTCATCACGTAGCGCTTGTTTACTGCGCTTTTCTGACACTCGCCTTGCCATCAGCCAATAGAAGAACAGCGGCAAAAAGAACACCGCCAAGAAAGTGGCTGATAACATGCCACCCATGACCCCGGTACCGACACTGTGTCTTGCTCCAGCACCAGCCCCTGAGCTGAGCACCAATGGCACAACACCAAGGATAAACGCCAGTGAAGTCATAATAATGGGCCTAAACCGTAATCGTGCTGCTTCTAATGCCGCCGTTGCCGGGCTCCAGCCCTGCTGATATTTCATCAACGCATACTCAACAATTAAGATGGCATTTTTACTGGCAAGACCTAGTAACGTCACCAAGCCAATTTGGAAATATACGTCGTTGGTTAATCCGGCAATCCAAATCGACACCAATGCACCAAAAGTACCAAATGGCAGGGCTAGCATCACCGACAATGGCAATGACCAGCGTTCATACAGGGCCGCTAGGATTAAGAATACCATGATCACCGCCATGCCAAGAGCAATGCCTGTGGTGCCAGTATTTTGCTTTTCTTGATACGCCGAGCCGGTCCACTCGTAGGTCATATCCGGTGGCAATACCTCTGCGGCAATGCGCTCAAACTCGGCAATCGCCTGACCTGAACTGTATCCTGGCGCTGCCTCACCCATTAGTTTAACCGCTGACAAGTTATTGTAGCGATTCATGGTTTCTGGGCCACGACTGTATTCAATGTCAGTAAAGGCAGAAATTGGCACCATTTCACTGCGATTATTTTTAACATAGATACGACCAACGTCTTCTGGGGTCATTCTAAATTCGGCCTCGGCAGACATGATCACCTGCCAAGCACGACCAAATTTATTAAAGTCATTGACGTAGTAGTTGCCTAAATTCGCGGCTAAGGCATTAAACGCAGAGTTAATATTAACCCCCATAGCGCGTGCCTGTTCACGATCCATATTCACTTTTAACTGTGGTGCATCAGGGCGCCATAGGGTTTGCAAACTGGCTAACACTGGGCTTTTTTGCGCTTCAGCGGTTAACAGCTGCATGCCTTGTTTAAGCTTTTCAGGATCGGTACTGCCTTTATTTTGCAAAAACACTTCGAAGCCACCGGTGGTGCCAAGACCAAAAATAGGCGGTGGGTTGAAGGCCAACACTAAGGCTTCATTGATCCCCGCGGTCTTCATAAACAGCTCGTTAACCAAATCTTTGGCTTCGACATCCCGCTCATCCCAATGGGTTTGAGTGACGAACATGGTTGCCGCATTATTTTTAAAGCCGCCGCCAATAAAGTCCATGCCGGTAAAAGCCACCACGTTTTCATTCGCCGGGTTCGACTTTGCCGCTGCGATCACCTTATCTGCCACTTCCGCGGTACGCTCCAATGACGAGCCATCCGGTAAAAACACCGCAATCATGTAATAGCCTTGATCTTCGTCCGGTACTAATGAGCTTGGAGTTTTTTGCCATAGCATGGCGGTTGCACTGATCATAGCAATCATTAAGGTGAGACCAATAAAGCCACGGCGTACCATAAAGCTTACTGTACCAACGTAGCGGTTAGTTACCCGGTGGAACCAATCGTTAAACCACAAAAAGAATTTAGCGGTTTGTTTATGCTCGTGCTTTAATAGCATCACACACAGTGCTGGCGTCATGGTTAGGGCAACCACACCAGACAAACTCACTGAAATAGAAATGGTAATGGCAAATTGACGAAACAACTCGCCGGTTAACCCACCTAAAAAGGCAATGGGGACAAACACCGAACACAGTACCAGCACGATGGCGACCACAGGACCGCTGACTTCTTGCATTGCCTTAATGGCCGCTTCACGAGCTTGTAGCCCTTGTTCGTGCATGATCCGCTCAACGTTTTCTAGCACCACGATGGCATCATCGACGACAATACCAATGGACAATACCATGCCGAATAAGGTTAAGGTGTTAATGGAGTAGCCCAGCATATACATGCCAGCAAACGTGCCCAGCAAGGACACTGGCACCGCCAAAGTGGGGATCAAGGTGGCGCGCCAGTTTTGTAAAAACAAGTACACCACTAAGAATACCAACACCATGGCTTCACCTAAGGTGATTAACACCTCACGAATAGAGACTTCGACAAAGCGGGTGGTGTCGTACGAGTTGACATGAGCAAGGCCCGTGGGAAATTGTGGCTTGATTGCTTCAATTTCTGCTTCTACTGCGGTTGCCACATCTAACGCATTGGCACCAGGTTGCAAGAAGACCCCAAGTAATACCGCTTCTTTACCGTTGAGCGTACCTTGGAAGTTGTAATCTTTAGAACCAAGCTCTACCCGAGCCACGTCTTTTAAGCGTAAGGTGGAGCCATCTGGGTTAGCACGAATAATGATATTTTCAAATTCCTCAGCAGTGGATAAGCGGCCTTTTGCCGTCACACTGTATACCAAGGATTGTTCATCTTGTGCAGTAGGAGTGGCACCAATACTGCCTGCGGCATACTGTGAGTTTTGCTCACGAATGGCGCCGGCCACTTCATCAGCCGTGACCGATAATTGGCTCATGATGTCAGGGCGCAGCCAAACTCGCATGGCATAGTCTTTGGCACCAAAGATTTGCACATTGGTGGTACCAGGAATACGCTTAACGCGGTCGAGAATATTCATGGTGATGTAGTTCGACGTCCACAGGCTGCTGCGACTGCCATCCGGAGAATAAAACGCATGCACTTGCAAGAAGTTTGATGAGGTTTTTTGTACTACCACGCCTTGGCGGCGAGTTTCTTCTGGTAACCTGGCTTCCACTTGCTTGACGCGGTTATTAACATCCACCGCGGCCTGATCGACATCGGTGCCAATTTCAAACGTCACGGCAATGGTAGTAACGCCCGAGTTGGTACTGGTGGACGTCATATACATCATGCCTTCGACACCGGTAATGGCGTTCTCGATGGGAGTCGCGACCGTTTGTTCTAGGACATCGGCCGAAGCGCCCGGGTAAACCGCACGCACTTCTACTTGGGGAGGAGCAATTTCAGGGTACTGCGCCACGGGCAAACTGCGCATGGCTGCAAGGCCTGCCAGTACAATCACGATTGAAATAACAAACGCGAATATGGGTCGATTAATAAAATAGCGAGAGAACATACGATTACGCTCCTTGTTCGCTCACGTTAACCGGCATGCCGGGGAAGAAAATACGCGCCATGCCTTCAACGATCACCGGTTGCCCAGGTTTTAGCCCAGAGCGGATCACCCACATGTTTTCACCGTCAAGCTTAACCCATTCACCCACTTTCACCGGGGCAGGAAGTGCAACAGTGACCCCTTTTTCGTTTTGTGTTGCGATATAAACGAATTTACCTGTGCCATTGTCTAGTACTGCTTTTTGCGGCACCACGATGGCATTGTTTCTCACCGCACCAGAGAGGCGAACTCGAACAAATTGCCCAGGACGCAGTTCTCCATCTGGGTTGTCAATGCGCGCTTGCAATTCGCTAGTGCCGGTATGGCGGTTAACACGGACGTCACTAAAGTTGACTTTGCCTACTTGGCCATAGACCGAACCGTCTTGCAAAATAACCGTGGTATCGAACTCATTATTTTCAGGTAAGCTCAAGGTCCCAGCTTCAACGTCTTTACGCATGGTCAATTGTTCACGCTCGGAAAAACCAAAGCGAGCACGAATGGTACTGGTATCGGTCAGCTCAGTCAGCAGCACACTAGGGCCAGAAACATAACTGCCTTCTGACATCAACTCTCTGCCCATAATGCCCGACACTGGCGCTTTTACCTGAGCGTATTCGAGGTTTAATTGCGCTTCTTTTAATGCCACTCTGGCTGACTCTAGGTTGGCTTGCGCAATTTCAAACGCCGACACTGAGTTGTCAAAATCACGCTTAGATACCGAGCGCTCATTTTTTAACCTTTCTAGTCGTTTGCTTTCGCGGCGCGTTTGCGCGACATTAGCCTCGGCTGCTTGCAGTGCCGCTTCGGCTTTTTCTACCGCCAGCTTAAATGGCTCTAATTCAATGGTAAATAAAGAATGCCCAGCTTTGATAAACTGACCTTCTTCAAAATTACGAGACTCAATAATGCCTGCGACTCGAGCGCGGATCTCGACCTCTTTGTCACCGGCAAGGGTTGCCGGTAATTCGATATCGAAGGGGACTGATTGTTGACTAACCTCTTGCACACTCACTTGGGCTGGCGGCATACCGCCACCTTGGCCTGATTTTGGTGCTTCTGAGCATGCACTAAGAGTGCCCAGCGCAAGGAGTAAAAAAGATAATTGCTTTACACGACTGCGTATTAATGCTGGATACATGAATACTCCAATTCCTATATGATCATTGTTGCTACTTTAGCCTGTGATGGCCAAAGAACTGCCTTGTTGATTGTCAATTTACCCCATACTGGATGCAATACAGTGGAGTTATTCTATACCAACCCGAATTAATACTTGCGCAACTTGAGGGGCGTACATTTAACCGCAGTGAGCGGTAAATCTTGTTGCCTCAAATAGACCACTTAATTAAGCAAGTGGGTATTAATTCTGTTGTCACTTTTACCACACCAAAGTAAAAGTCTAATGCCTAGTCACCGAGAAGTATAATATTTAATCACTTATTCGTTGGTTCAGCTCGACAAATTAACAAGTAAACGCTAGTGTATACTTTGTAACGTAAAAGGTAAACGCTTCCGTGTACATTTATCCGAATAAAGTAAACACTGGTGTGTACTTTTTATTAAGGGTAAGTTTGATTACAATGACATAAAAGGCGATTTTACTTAGCATTGACGACAAATCTCAGTATGATTGCCGACTTTATACAGCAGTTTCGAATGTAAAAGCAGTCAAGGAAGTCAAAGATAGTGTAGCGAAGCCGCTTTTTGCTTAAATTTTAACGATAGTAATAAATCAATGACGCAACTTTCTCAGAAACAGCAGTCTATTTTGTGCGCGGCAATAGAAGAGTTCGCACAAAAAGGCCTTCAAGCGACAACCATGGAGTCGATCAGCCAATCTGCTGAGGTGTCTAAACGCACATTATATAAGCATTACTCCACCAAAGACGAGTTATTCGACGCCGTAGTTGAGCTGTTAATCGAGCGGATCAAACCCATTACCGCCATTCAATTTATTCCTAATTACGACTTTTCAGTACAACTTGAGCACTTAGCGAAAAGTGCCATGACGTTACTCAATGATGAAGATTACATGCGCTTGTCGCGCATTGTGATGATTGAATCCATGCGCAGCTATGAACGCGCGCAAAACCTCAATGAAAAATTTGGCCATTGTGAAGCGGCGATGATCCAGTGGTTTGACGATGCTGCCAGAGCCGGCTGTTTAGGCCACTACGATGCCGATTTTGCTGCCTCTTATTTTTGGGGCGCGTTAAAAAAATTAGGCTATTGGGAGCGTGCCATCAAATGGCAGGCCCCCATGCCCGAGGCTGAACTCGACCAAGTGGTAAAAAAGGCCGTTACGCTATTTTGCAATGGCGTTACTCCACTCCAATAAAGCCACCGGTTTGGTGCGACCACAGTTTGGCGTAAATACCACCTTGAGCTAATAGCGCTTGGTGGTTACCTTGCTCCACAATTCGGCCTTGATCCATAACAATTAACCTGTCCATTTGCGCAATGGTCGATAAGCGGTGAGCGATGGCAATCACCGTTTTACCTTCCATTAAGGCATCGAGACTTTCTTGAATGGCTTGCTCTACTTCAGAGTCCAGCGCAGAGGTGGCTTCATCCAAAATTAATATCGGCGCATTTTTTAACAGTACTCGTGCAATAGCGATGCGCTGACGTTGGCCACCAGAGAGCTTGACGCCACGTTCACCCACCTGGGCATCAAAACCGGTGTTGCCATGACTGTCTTCTAACTCTTGAATAAAGTCATAGGCTTGGGCTTCTTTGGTGGCGGCTATCAGTTCCTCTTCGCTGGCATCAGGGCGACCATATAAAATATTGTCTCGGACACTACGGTGTAATAGTGATGTGTCTTGCGTCACCATGGCAATATGTTGCCTTAGGCTTTCTTGCTTCACCTTAGCGATGTCCTGACCATCTATGGCAATACTGCCAGAGTCGGTGTCGTAAAAGCGCAGCAGTAAATTAACTAACGTGGATTTACCAGCACCGGAGCGGCCCACCACGCCAATTTTTTCCCCAGGTTTTATGGTTAGATTAAGGTCGTCAATTACATTGTGCTGCTTGGTGACATCTTTGCGTTTATAGGCAAAGGTGGTATGGCTAAAATCAATTTGACCTTGTTTAAACGCTAATGGTTTGGCATCCCTGTCATCGACAATTTCCAAGGGGCGCGATAGGGTATTCATGCCGTCGGCAACGGTACCAATGTTTTCAAATAAGCCACTAATTTCCCACATGATCCATTGTGCCATACCATTGAGTCGCAGTGCTAAACTCACGGTGATGGCAATGGCACCAGCGGTGATGGCATTAAAAGACCATAAATACAATGACAGGGCTGCGACGGAAAACACCAACAGATAATTGAGTGCTTGAATGGTGACATTCAGGCCTGTGGCGAGACGCATTTGTTTATAAACCGGTTGGATGAAGACATCCATACTGTCTTTGGCGTAGTCTTCTTCTCGTTTCGTGTAAGAAAACAACTTAACCGTAGAAATATTGGTGTAGCTGTCGACAATGCGACCCGTCATTTCTGAGCGAGCATCGGCTTGGTCGCTGGAAACACGCTTTAATTTCGGCACAAAATACCATTGGCAACCAATGTAACAGGCGAGCCAAATAAGCATGGGGATCATTAAGCGGATATCGCTACTGGCAACCAATGCCAGCATGGCGGTAAAATAGACCATGATGTAGACCAAGACGTCGAGCAGCTTCATAACTGACTCTCGCACTGCTAAGGCAGTTTGCATCACCTTAGTGGCAATGCGTCCGGCAAATTCGTCCTGATAAAACGTCATCGACTGTTTTAGCAAGTAGCGATGGGCTTGCCAACGAATGGCCATGGGGTAATTACCCAATAAACTTTGGTGTAATACTGCGCTGTGAAACAGCACTAATAAGGGCAGTGCCACTAGAGTGATGAGTGTCATGCGAATGAGCTCGTCGCGCTTTTCCACAAATAGTGTCTCTGGTGTGTACGCCGACAGCCAGTCAACTAAGTCGCCCATAAAGCCGAACAAGGTGACTTCTAATATTGCCAACACGGCGGCCATTAATGACATGGCGAGTAATGGTAATTCCATGCCTTGGGTATAAAAACGACAAAATGCCAGGAGTCCTTGCGGAGGTTGTCCCGCTTCTTGGCTTGGGAAAGGGTTGGTAAAGCGCTCAAAAACTTTATACATGCTGCAGTAGTCACTTATTCATCAATGGTGGCAGTTTATCATTGCGATTATGGACTTAGCGAGCTTTGATTGGTGCCATATGGGCACTTATGCGCTTCAAGCACCGAAGAGCAAAGAGTCATCGCGCGAGAACACTGGCTTAACCCGCGCGGTTGGGAGGTTAGTGGTGAGCCTTTCGTTTACTCAATTTTGCCGTAGGTTTTGCGCAAAATATACACGTAGGCATTGATAAAGGCTTGCTCTTGGAACTTCTTCAAGCCAGTGTCTTCATAATCCACCGGGATAGGGTTCTTTTTTAATTGCTCTTTTACTTCGCTACCAGAAAGCAGTTGTACGTCAATATTGGGGATCAGTTGTAATGCCGCTTCCATCTTAAAACCTGCAGCACTGCCTGCAAACTTCCCTTTATGAGGGCGTTGACGGATAGCAATTGAGTCGACGCCATAATCTTCAACTAGCTTGGCTACGTCGAATTGGAATTTACGCATTTCTTCAAGCTCAGCACCTTGGTTAGCTAAGGTAAAGCGGCGCTGGCGAATATCTCTGATATCAAAAACGTCGTCTTCTTTCGTTAACATGCAAAGCAAGGCTTCGCTGCCGGAAATTTCAACTCCAAGTGTTTTCATTGTGGTGTCCAAATGATGTAAAAAATGAATTATCTCACAGTGTTATTTCTATTGCTATGGCGCCATGATCAGAATAGCAAATATCTTCATCGACGCGTTTAGGATCCAAGTGACTATCGTAACTGTAATAGCGTAAGCCGCTTATGGCTGAATTGGGGCAATTGGGATTAAATTCCTTGGAACACAGAATATAGTCTAACACATTGCCTTTGCCTTGGTAGAAGTGGGTCGGCGGTTTGCTCTCGCTGGTATTGTCAGCGTACAAAAAGCTGTCAAACAAGCCAACGCTATCAAACTGGTTGGCATTCACGGTGGTGGGAAATGAGCGGTTCATAAAAGATAACGCAGGGCTGTCTATGGCATCATTAAAATCTCCCATCACCAAAGTAGCAGCCTGTTTTTCACGCTGTGTTTTTAACGCGTCATAGTATATCACTGAAGCCTCCAGTGAGCGTGAGATTTGGGTTTGCATGGTGCCAACGGTTTCATGTAATAAGGTCAGTAATGGGTCGTCTTGGCTGCCCTCTGCAAACATGTGCGCCATAGAGTGCACACGCTGTGATTTAAAATGCACGGCATAACAGGCCAATAAACCAAATCCTGGAATGTCAAACTTACACTTAATTGGCGTGCGGTTAAAACGAAACTGATGTTGGTTATTTAAATACTCCAACAGCTCGGGGCAAGGCTCTAGGGGTGCAAAGGAGCGAAATGGATAGCGCGAGGCAATGGCCACCACCGGCTGAAATAACACGTTAGGGTAAATGTGATCCGGTGTCGGGCTATCTACAGTGGCAAAATGTACTAACCCTAAGTCTTCGCACAGTATTTGTAGGCTGTCTGGGGTGAAAACTTCTTGAAAAACGATAATATCCGGGTTGATATGCTGGATCATACCGCTAATAAACTGGCTTTTAGTTTGCCATTGCTCCTCGGTGTAACGCTCGTGGAGTTGGTAAAACGAGTAGGGGGGCTCAGCATAATTAAGCAGATTAAAGGTTGCAAAGCGATAGCTTTTTTTGGCCACTGATATTCCAGTACATTTTTCTGCAAATAGATAGTGTTTATTTTAGTCATAGGCTTGCACTTAGCCAAGTAACACGCGAGAATACGGCGTCTTATTCGAAAGTCCTCGAACTAAGCGCTTAATAAATGACAATGCTTATTCGTAAAAGCGTTGATAGGCACACTTTTAACTCAATATAAAAACATACATGTGACGCATTGTAGGCGCCACCACTGTAAATAGGATTTATCATGCCAGTAATTACACTTCCTGACGGCAGTCAGCGTACTTTTGAAAACCCGGTTACCACTTTAGAAGTTGCACAAGACATTGGTCCCGGCCTTGCTAAAGCCACCATCGCCGGTCGCGTTAATGGCGAACGTGTGGATGCATGTGATGTTATCGAGCAAGACGCCAAGCTGGAAATTATCACAGCGAAAGACGAAGATGGTTTGGAAATTATCCGCCACTCTTGTGCTCACTTAATTGGCCACGCCGTTAAACAGTTGTTCCCAGAAGCTAAAATGGCAATCGGTCCAACCATTGATAATGGCTTTTATTACGATATTGACCTTGACCATTCGTTGACTCAAGAAGATTTAGAAGCCATCGAAAAGCGCATGTTGGAATTGGCAAAAACCAACTACGACGTGGTGAAAAAAACCGTAAGCTGGCAACAAGCACGTGATGCCTTTGTCGCACGTGGCGAATCATACAAAATTGAAATCCTTGACGAAAACATTTCACAAGACGATCGTCCTGGGCTCTATCATCATGAAGAATACATCGATATGTGCCGCGGCCCGCACGTACCGAACATGAAATTCTGTCACCACTTTAAGATCATGAAAGTGGCTGGTGCCTATTGGCGTGGTAACTCTGAAAACAAAATGTTGCAGCGTATCTACGGCACTGCATGGGCAGATAAGAAACAACTTAAAGCGTATTTGAAACGCCTAGAAGAAGCGGAAAAACGCGATCACCGTAAAATTGGTAAAGCGCTAGACCTGTGGCACTGGCAAGAAGAAGCGCCAGGCATGGTATTTTGGCACAACGACGGCTGGAGCATTTACCGTGAGCTAGAAGACTTTGTTCGTGAAAAACTGCGTGAATACCAGTACGAAGAAGTAAAAGGGCCATTGATGATGGACCGCGGTCTGTGGGAAAAATCAGGTCACTGGGATAAGTATTCCGATGCCATGTTTACCACTGAGTCGGAAAAGCGTGAGTACGCCATCAAGCCCATGAACTGCCCAGGCCACGTACAGATCTTTAACCAAGGCTTAAAATCCTACCGTGACTTACCATTACGTATGGCTGAGTTTGGTTGCTGTCACCGTAATGAGCCGTCTGGTGCACTGCATGGCTTAATGCGTGTTCGTGGCTTTACTCAAGATGATGCCCACGTTTTCTGTACTGAAGAACAAATCATGGAAGAAGTGTCGGCGTGTATCAAGATGGTATACGACACCTATTCAACCTTTGGTTTCGAAAAAATCGTGGTGAAGCTATCTACTCGTCCTGAAAAACGCATTGGCGAAGACGAAATTTGGGACAAGGCGGAAGCGGCACTGGCCGAGGCATTGAAAGCCAATGACATCGAGTTTGAATATTTACCAGGTGAAGGTGCATTCTATGGACCAAAAATTGAATTCACCTTGTACGATTGCTTGGAGCGTGCATGGCAGTGTGGTACTGTACAGTTAGACTTTGCATTACCAGGACGCTTAGGCGCAACCTATGTAGCAGAAAACAATGAGCGTAAGACGCCGGTGATGATCCACCGCGCCATTTTAGGTTCATTAGAGCGTTTTATTGGTATTTTAACCGAAGAGTATGCGGGTCAATTCCCAACCTGGTTAGCACCTAAGCAAGTGGTGATTATGAATATCACCGATAAACAAGCTGATTATGTTCACGAAGTTGTACAAAAGTTGAATAAACTTGGAATAAGAGCTTGTGCTGACTTGAGAAATGAGAAAATTGGTTTTAAAATCCGCGAGCATACTTTAAAACGTATACCTTACTTGCTGGTTGTTGGTGATAAAGAAGTTGAGCAACAAGAAGTTGCGGTAAGAACCAGAACTGGTGAAGATTTAGGTAAACTAGCGGTAGATGATTTCATTGCTAAGATTAGCGAAGAGATTAAAAATCGACTATAAATATAAACTTGCGTGCACTTTCCTTTTTCTTGTGCACGCAACTATTTTTGAATTTTTTGGAGGAACGTACCATTAGAGGCGGCAAAAAAGGGCAAAATAACGCTCAGAAAAATCGTATTAACGAAGAGATTACAGCGAAAGAAGTTCGCTTAATTGACGCTGAAGGCGAGCAAGCTGGCATTGTCTCATTAAGAGACGCACAAACCATGGCGGAAGAAGCAGGACTTGATCTTGTTGAGATCAGTCCAAACGCGGAACCACCTGTGTGTAAGGTGATGGATTACGGTAAGTTCCTTTTTGAAAAAGCAAAAATCCAAAAAGAACAAAAGAAAAAGCAAAAGCAAATTCAGGTCAAGGAAGTAAAATTCCGTCCTGGTACTGATGTTGGTGACTACCAAGTTAAGCTTCGTAACCTTCGTAAATTCTTAGAAGGCGGCGATAAGGCCAAGGTAACGATTCGTTTCCGTGGTCGTGAAATGGCACACCAAGAAATCGGTATCGATTTACTTAACCGTATTAAAACTGAATTGGAAGACATTGCTCAAGTTGAGTCGTTTCCAAAGAAAGTTGAAGGCCGTCAGATGATAATGATGATGGCGCCTATTGCTAAAAAGCAATAATCTCGGCATAATACGCGACGAATTTAACGCAGGTCTAAAGTGCAACTGCCACCTGCGTTAATCCGGTAGTGCTGCCATTTACGGCAGTCTATAAAGTAAGATATTGAATCTTCACCGGTTTTAGGTAGTAAGTTGGGCCTCAAAGCGAGTTTATCTCCGCCTGCTTACTTGTGTTTAAGCAATATCAATTGGAGTTATTGCAAATGGCTTACAAGCTAAAAACTCACAGAGGTGCTGCAAAGCGCTTCAAAAAAACTGCTTCTGGCGGTTTCAAGCGTAAACAGTCACATCTTCGTCACATTCTGACTAAGAAGTCTTCTAAGCGTAAACTTCACCTACGTCCTAAGACTATGGTTCATAAAAATGACCTAGTTCTTATCAACCGTATGTTACCGTTCGCTTAATAGAGGATATCAGAAATGGCAAGAGTTAAACGCGGTGTAGTCGCACGTGCACGTCACAAAAAAGTATTAAAGCAAGCTAAAGGTTACTATGGAGCGCGTTCACGCGTTTACCGCGTAGCTTTCCAAGCGGTAACTAAAGCTGGTCAATATGCTTACCGTGACCGTCGTGCTAAGAAACGTACTTTCCGTCAACTTTGGATTGCGCGTATCAACGCAGCAGCACGTCAAAACGGTCTTTCTTACAGCCGTTTCATCAATGGCCTTAAAAAGTCATCTGTTGAAATCGATCGTAAGATCCTAGCTGATATCGCTGTATACGACCAAGTAGCTTTCGCAGCACTAGTTGCCAAAGCAAAAGACGGTCTTTCTGCTTAATTAGCAGCTTTAAGAGTTTTTCTTAGAGAATTAAAAAGGAGCCACTGGCTCCTTTTTTAGTTTTATTTATTCTTCAATAATAGTTTATCTAGTTGTGCGGTACTTAATAGCCGCTTTAAATACCCCATTAAATACGTCGGGAAAGTGACATAGTATCTGGGTTTAGCGTGTTTTGCCGTGAGTGCGTGCAGTAGTTTTGTGTATACGGCATCAGGGCCGAGGGTGAACTTTTGTGGTGCGTCGTCTGCGCCCAAACGAGTTAACTGCGCCTGATACTGTTGTTGATGGGCACTGTTTTGATAGTCAATGTTGGCCAAAAAGGCGTGTTTCGCATTTTCTCTAAACTTTGAGACTATGGGGCCAGGCTCAATTAAACTGACTTGAATGCCGCTGCCTTTTAATTCCATTCTTAAGGTATCGGTTAAGCCTTCGAGAGCAAACTTACTGGCGTTATAGGCACCGCGATAGGGAAGCGCAACAAGCCCAAGCACTGATGAGTTTTGCACGATACGGCCATGGCCTTGCTGGCGCATGTGTTTTACCGCTAAATTGGTGAGTGTATGCCAGCCAAAAAAGTTGCTTTCAAATTGTTGGCGCAGCACAGCTGTTGGCAGATCTTCTACCGCACCAGGTTGACCATAAGCGCCATTGTTAAACAAGGCATCGAGTCTGCCATTGCACAATTCTAGGGCTTGATGAAAGCCCTCTTGAATACTTTGTTCATCGGCTAAATCCAATAAAATGCACTGTACTTTCGTGCCAGCAAACTTATTGAGGTGCTCTGGGTTTCTGACACTGGCAATCACTTGATAGCCTTGCTGAGATAGTTGTAAAGCACAATAATAGCCGATCCCAGAAGAACAACCGGTAATTAATATCGATTTTTGAGCACTCATGTGACCCTCTGTTTATTATTCCTGCGATTAACTGCAAATTTTTGTTGAATCACCGCACATTGTAAGCCTATATCTAAAATATTGATATAATTGCCTCATACCAGCAGAGGAATAGAGAAACACAATGAGTTCCAGCATGATTATGCTTACTGCATTACTGAGCATGAATGGCCATTTACCACCGTTAATGGAGTGGCAAGGTGCCAGTGAAGAATTAATCCAAAAACAAGGGCCACTGACCACCGACTTTGAATTAAGTGGTGGCCTAGCATCGCCAAATTATGCCGACACCATGGCCTTTGTTGACCGTCTTGTGGCTGCCAACCCCACCCAGTTTAAATTAGAAGTCATAGGCCACAGCCAAAGCGGCCGCGCGATAAAAATGTTGGTGGCTACCGAGCAGGGTGGCGACAAAGCCAATGTTGTCAATAGCACCAAGCCCACGATTTTAGTCCAAGCTGGGATCCACGCTGGCGAAATTGACGGTAAAGACGCCATGTTTATGTTGCTAAGAGACATAGCAACGGGTAAACGCCGTGATATTTTGGCTCAAGCGAACCTGCTGTTTATTCCTATTCTTAATGTCGATGGCCATGAGCGTCGTGGTAAGTACAACCGCATTAATCAGCGTGGTCCGATTGAAATGGGCTTTCGTACCAATGGCAATAACCTCAACCTTAATCGCGATTACACCAAGCTAGACACACCGGGTGTTAGGGCGGCCATGGAAGTGATCAATCAATACCAGCCGGATCTGTATATTGACGTACACGTTACCGATGGCGCCGATTATCAGTACGATGTTACTTATGGCTTTAACCCCAGTTTCGCCAGTGAGTCGCCAGCCATCGCGGAAGTGCTTGAAGAAAAGTTGTCACCGGAAATTAATGCCGCTCTTACTGAGCAGGGCCATATTCCAGGGCCACTGGTGTTTGTAATGGACAAGCGCGACTTTAAGCAAGGCCTTGCCGGGTGGGTTGCTTCTCCACGCTTTTCCAATGGTTGGGGGGATCTTAAAGGCTTGCCAACCATATTGGTTGAAAACCATTCGTTGAAGCCTTACAAGCAACGTGTGCTGGGCACCTATGTGTTTATTGATGGCGTGATTAAAGGCTTAAGTAAACACATCGGCGCGTTGCGACAAGCGGTTGAAAAAGAGGCGCAGTTTGTTCCTAAAAGGTTAGTTGTGGCGCGAAACTACGCCGATCAACCTGACTACATAGAGTTTAAGGGGATCAAATATAAGCAGTTTGAAAGTGCGCTGTCTGGCCAACTCGAGGCAAAATACCTTGGCGAGCCCTTGCAGTATGACAAGCTGCCTATTTACTGGCAAAAGCAAGTGAGTAAAACGGTCACAGTACCAAGTCACTTTTATATTCCACCGGCGTATCCACATATTGTTGAAAAGTTGCGTCTACACGGTATTGAAGTACAACAGATCAAAGAACCGAATATGGCCAGCAATTTGAGTCAAGCAAGGGTGACTGAACATGAGTTTGCTACAGTGCCTTTTGAAGGGCGCTTTCGGGTCTCAGCTGAGTTTGCTATTACGCCGCTGACAACAGAGGTGGACTTACAAAATTGGTATCAAGTGAGCACCGACCAAGCAGGTGCTGAGTTGGCCACCCACCTGCTGCACCCAGAAGCACCGGATTCATTTTTTGCTTGGGGGGAATTTAATAGCATTTTTCAGCGTACCGAGTACGTGGAAAACTATGCACTGGAACCTTATGCCAGAAAAATGCTCAAACAAAACCCGGCAATGGCTCTGGCATTTGATAAAAAAATTCGTGAAGATAAAGCCTTTGCCAATGATCCGAAAGCGCGTATGGAGTGGTTATATGCTAACACGCCATTTTATGATCAAGCGTATTTAAAATACCCAGTATTGATGTCATTTGGAGCAAAATAGGGTGGAAGTGATTACCTTGGCGGTCACGCCATTTATGCAAAACTGTCGTATTATTGCCTGCTCAAATACAAAACAAGCAGCCATTATTGACCCTGGTGGTGAGCCTGAAAAAATTAAAGCGGTGCTGTCACAGCATGGCCTTACTGCGGTAAAAGTGCTGCTGACTCATGCGCACTTAGATCATGTTGGTGCCAGTGTGGCACTCAGTGAAGAGCTGAACATTGATATTATTGGGCCGCATCAAGCGGATCAATTTTGGCTTGATGCGTTACCTGCGCAATCACAAATGTTTGGCTTTCCTACCCATCAGGCATTTTTACCTAACCAATGGCTCAACCCAGGCGAGGTGATTGAGTTGGGTGATTTGCGTCTAGAGGTACGCCATTGCCCTGGGCATACACCAGGTCACGTGGTGTTCTACGAGGCCAATGCTAAAACTGTGATTGTCGGGGATGTGCTGTTTAAAGGCTCGGTCGGGCGCACTGATTTTCCTAAAGGGGATCCACAGCAATTACGACAATCCATTGAGCAGCAGCTGTTTTCTTTGCCAGATGATGTTAAGGTCTTATCCGGGCACGGTGAAGACACCAGCATAGGTCATGAAAGAAAAACCAACCCATTTATGAGTGGGCGCTTTGGCTGAGTCGCTTTGACATAGCCACTAGGGGCTTGAGCAGCAATAAACTTTTGTCAAAGCGCTGCTAAGTGATGTGCTACAAGGATTATTAATTTATACTGATCACACGATTGGTATCACAACATAACTAGATAAGAATATGTCATTAAACCAAGTTGATCGCCAAATTTTGGCATTATTACAGCAAGACGCGAGCCTATCAACCGCAGAAATAGCCGATAAAGTAGGGCTTTCGCAGTCACCCTGTTGGCGTCGTATTGCTAAACTGGAGCAAGATGGCTATATCAAAGGCAAAGTGGCGTTGTTAGACGAAAAGAAACTTGGTTTTGATATGCTGGTTTATGCCCATGTACGCCTTTCAAGTCATGGCCGTAACAATCTCGCCGAGTTTGAAAAGTTAATCCTCAGCTATGATGAGGTCACCGAGTGTTACACCATGGCAGGCACCATGGATTTTATGCTAAGAATTATCTCTAAAGGCATTGAAGGCTATGAACAATTTGTTCGCGATAACCTATTAAGCTTAGAGTACGTGCAAGAAGTGCATTCCAACGTAACCATGACTTGCGTTAAACGAAGCACCTCATTGCCGCTTTAACAGCAACCCACATTATTATCTGCCTCTACAATTAGGCCAGTTAATTTAGCATACTAATTTAGCTTCTTTTCATTTGGTTGTCACAGCAGGTGGCAACCTGTCATCTGCTGTTCTGCAAACTATACTATTCTCATTAGCGCAAGGCTTGCTGCTTTGCCATGTATCAAATTTGTTAAGATGGCGGATTTTTGCTAGAATCCACCGCCTTTCCGTTCGTTGTCAATTCAGACCAGAGGATGTCGATGTTTAATCTGATCAGCAAAGCGCCAAGCTCTGCTAAAAATGATGTGTTATCTGGGTTAACAGTTGCACTGGCTTTGGTGCCAGAGGCTGTTGCTTTTGCGTTTGTTGCGCAAGTTGATCCCCTAGTGGGCCTTTATGCGGCGTTTATCGTCGGGCTGGTTACCTCAATTATTGGTGGTAGACCAGGTATGATTTCAGGAGCAACAGGTGCTCTTGCCGTTGTAATGGTGAGCTTGGTTGTGGAGCACGGTGTTGAATACCTGTTCGCAACGGTGTTGTTGATGGGGGTCTTGCAGGTGCTTGCCGGGGTATTTAAGCTAGGTAAGTTTATCCGTATGGTGCCTCACCCGGTGATGTTAGGCTTCGTAAATGGCTTGGCAATCGTTATCTTCCTAGCGCAATTAGGCCAGTTTAAAGTGCTTGATGACGCGGGTAACTTAAGCTGGATGCAAGGTCAGCAGCTCTACATCATGTGTGGCTTAGTGGCGCTCACCATGGCTATTATTCACTTCCTGCCGAAACTAACCACGGCAGTACCTTCAAGCCTTGCGGCCATTTTGGTGGTCACGGGGATTGTGATTGGCTTTGACTTAGACGCGCGTAATGTCCTCGATTACCTTAAAGATATGTCAGGCAATGATGATGCCACCATTGCTGGAGGCTTTCCTGCTTTCCATATTCCAGACGTACCTTGGAACTTAGAGACGCTAAAAATTATTTTCCCTTATGCCTTGGTGTTAGCGGCAATAGGCTTAATTGAATCACTGCTAACCCTGACTTTGATTGATGAAATCACCGAAACTCGCGGTCACAGTAATCGCGAATGCATTGGCCAAGGTGCGGCAAACATGACTTGTGGTGTGTTTGGCGCGATGGGTGGCTGTGCTATGATTGGTCAATCGATGATTAATATCAACTCGGGCGGTCGTAGTCGTCTTTCTGGTATCACTGCAGCCGTTATCTTACTGGGCTTTATTTTATTCGCAGCAGGCCTGATAGAAATGATCCCATTGGCGGCACTGGTTGGCGTGATGTTTATGGTGGTGTTAGGCACCTTCGAATGGTCGAGCTTTAGATTAATGAAGCAAGTGCCGCGCTCTGATGCCTTCATCATAGTGTTGGTTTCTGGTGTGACGGTGATCACTGACTTGGCAATTGCGGTGTGTGTCGGTGTTATCGTATCGGCATTAGTATTTGCTTGGGAGCACGCTAAACACATTTACACCAACAACTACATTGATGACAAAGGTTCTAAAGTCTATGAACTTCACGGACCGCTGTTCTTTGGCTCTGCTAAGAATTTCTCTGAGCTATTTGATGTGAATAATGACCCAGACGATGTCATTGTCGAATTTAAATATAGCCGTGTTGCTGATCACAGTGCCATTGAAGCCATTGATGCCTTGGCTGAGCGCTATAATAAGGTTGGCAAGACCCTGCATTTACGCCACCTAAGTCCAGACTGTTTGATTTTGCTAGAAAAAGCAAAAGACTTAGTGGAACTGGATGGTCAAGCGGATCCAACCTATAAGGTGGCATCTGATAAGCTTGCCTAACTCTTGGTAAGGTGGATGCAAGCGAACTTGGCTTGCACAATCAATGCATAAAAAGGCACTTCGGTGCCTTTTTTATTTGCGGCAAGGTGTGTAAAAACTGAGACCATCAGCAGTGCTTGAAATCCAATTACTGCGATATAATCCAGTTAGATTAAAAGAGGTGTAAACGTTTGAAGTGGCAATCACTGGTTGACAACAGGCAAAGGTTTTTTTGGGTACTGCAAATAGCCGGATGGCTTGGCTATGCCTTAGTAAACTATATTGGCTCTAAAGTGTTTGAAATGCGTGATATTTATGTATTTGTTATCGCGCTTAATGCGTATGCCGGCTGTTTAATGACGGTGCCGTTACGTTACTTGTACCGTCGGGTCTGGAATAGCTCGCCATGGGTATTGATATTTGTGGTGTTTACCGCATCTTATGTGACCGGCACCTTGTGGGCGGTGGTACAAAAGTTCAACCACTGGGAAATCTATCGCCATGGCTACCGACCCGATGAATGGTTTTACTACCTGCAGCAGGGACTCGACTCTGTTTATATCATTCTTTGTTGGAGTGGCTTGTACTTCGGTGTTAAGTATTATCAATTACTGCAAAGTGAGCGGCAAAAGGCGTTAAAGGCCAATACCATGGCCCATGAGGCACAACTTAAAATGTTGCGCTATCAACTGAATCCGCACTTTTTATTTAATACTCTCAATGCCATTTCGACTTTGGTGTTAGTGGAAGAAAACAAAGACGCAAACCTCATGGTGTCACGTCTGAGCGACTTCTTGCGCCACACACTGAATACCGATCCAATTAAAAAAGTGCCACTCGAGCAAGAGCTGCACGCACTAAAATTATATTTAGAAATCGAGAAAGTACGGTTTGATGATCGCTTATCGGTTGAGCTAGACGTCACCGAAGAAGCACAACAAGCGCTGGTCCCAAGCTTAATTTTACAGCCGTTAATCGAAAACAGCATTAAATACGCCATTGCCCATATGGAGCATGGCGGCAGAATTGAAATTAAGGCGCAGGTATTTGCCAATGAGCTATTGTTGGAAGTGGGGGATAACGGCCCCGGCGCTGAATTAGAAAATGGCACATTAAAAAATGCACAAGGTGTTGGCATTGCTAATACCAAAGATAGGTTGAAAACCCTGTACGAGAATAATTACTCTTTTGTGTTATCGGATAATGACCCGTCAGGGTTAAAAGTGAATATTCGCGTTCCCTATGAAAAGGCGAAGAAGTAATGAGCAAAATAACAACATTAATCGTAGATGACGAGCCGCTGGCAAGAAAGGGCTTAGCAGTCAGATTAAAAGAATTCACAGAAATAGACGTCGTTGAATTATGCGGCAGTGGTCAACAAGCCATAGAACGTTGTCAAAACAGCGACATCGACTTGGTTTTCCTAGACATTCAAATGCCTAATATGAATGGCTTTGAAGTGGCTAGGGCGTTGAGTGAAAGTGTTAAACCATTGCCTGCAATCGTTTTTGTAACCGCGTTTGATCAATATGCTGTAAAGGCATTTGAAACTCATGCGTTAGATTACATTTTAAAACCCGTTGATGACAACAGACTAAAACAGGCGGTGGAAAAAGTGCAAAGCTATTTAAAAACACAACAAGATAACGCGCATAAGAAAAAATTAGCCAGTTTTGTTGCAGGTATCACAGGTAACAATTGCGAAGAGATCCTTAAAAAGCTCGCAACAGGTGATACACTAGAAGACAAGAAGTTTCCCGAGTCGATTGCGGTAAAAGAACAGGGCGAAATTGTCCGAGTTGCTACAGCGTCAATCCAGTGGGTTGATGCCGCAGGCGATTACATGTGCTTGCATTGCAGCGATGGCCAAACCCATATTCTGCGCAAAACCATGAAAGACTTAGAACAAGAGTTAGATCCCAGCTTATTTGTTCGGGTACATCGCTCAGCTATTGTTAACACCAAGCAGATCAGCAAGTTGGTGACGCAAAGCAGCGGTGAATACCTGTTGGTATTAGCAAATGGTCAAGAGTTGAAGGTGAGTCGTAGTTACCGTGATAAGGTGAAAGCAGCCTTAGCAAGCTAATAGCGCGTGGGAAAAGAACTAGGCAGACGTGCTACCTAGTTCAGGTGAGTTATACCGTAACAATCTTTAAGGTATTGCTGGCACCAATGGTTTCCATCTTATCACCATGGGTAATAATGACGGTGTCGCCTTTTTCAAGCGAGCCTAAGTTCACTAAGGTATCAAGTGCTTCACGTACCGTTGTGTCTTCGCTGCAACGGGTTGAATCAAAGGCAACTGGGTAGACACCACGATATAATGACGCTTGACCAAGCGTTTGTTGATGGCGTGATAGAGCATAAATCGGCAGACCAGAGCTGATCCGAGACATTAACTTGGCGGTGTTACCGGATTCCGTCAAGGCCACGATGGCTTTTACTGAGTCTAAGTGGTTAGCAGCATACATGGCGGATAACGCTATGGTCTCGCAGGTATCAGCGAAACGGCTGTCTAAACGGTGTTTAGAAACGTGGATCTGCGGCTGCGATTCTGCACCAAGACAAACACGTGCCATGGCTGCTACAGTATGCTCTGGATAGTCACCCGCGGCGGTTTCAGCAGACAACATCACAGCATCGGTGCCATCAAGCACGGCATTGGCCACATCCATTACCTCAGCGCGTGTTGGCATGGGGTTGTCTATCATCGATTCCATCATTTGCGTAGCGGTGATCACCGTGCGGTTCAGCGAGCGCGCGCGGCTGATGATAAGCTTCTGTTTGCCAACCAATGCAGCATCACCAATTTCGACACCTAGATCGCCACGGGCAACCATGACGGCATCCGATGCCAGTACAATATCATCAATGGCTTCAACCGATTCTACGGCCTCAGCACGTTCGATTTTTGCCAGTAGCTGCGCCTTAGAGCCGGCTTTTTCTGCAAGGCCACGTACGTAGCGCATATCATCGCCACTGCGAGGGAATGACACAGCAATGTAGTCAACATCGATCTCAGTGGCAGTAAGTAAGTCTTCTTTGTCTTTGTCAGTGAACGCCGGCGCAGTTAAACCACCACCTAAACGGTTAATGCCTTTATTATTAGACAGTACACCGCCTACTTTAACACTGGTGTGCACCTGTTGACCTTCGACTTGCTCCACTACCAATTGAATTAAGCCATCATTTAGTAGTAAGAGATCGCCCGCTTGAACGTCTTGAGGAAGCTCTTTGTAATCGATACCTACGGCGTCAACATGGCCTTCACCCGGTTGCATTTGTGCATCTAGGGTAAATTTAGCGCCCACTTCTAAAAATACTTTGCCTTCTTTAAAGGTAGAAACACGGATTTTAGGACCTTGTAAATCCGCTAAAATTGCTACGTGAACGCCGAGACGTTTAGCTATATCGCGAACGGCTTGGGCTCTGTCTTTGTGGTCTTGAGCAACACCGTGTGAAAAGTTTAGTCTGACTACATTAGCACCTGCGCGAATGATTTTTTCTAAGTTGTTATCTCTATCGGTTGCTGGTCCCAGCGTGGCGACGATTTTTGTACGTCTAAGCATCAGAATCTCCTGTAGGCTTATCGAAAAATAGCAACACATCCGCTATGTGAACCCTGATCACCCGAAAGCACAATGGTAATGACACGGCGATGTATTGATATAAGCAAAAACTGAACAAAGTGTTAAATATAGATTGATAATGCTGATTTATTACACATGCTACATTGCAAAATCATTATTTAACGAGTTAGAGCATAAAGAATTATGCTTAGGCCCTTTTTAACACTCGCATTAAGTTATATGATCTATATGTCATCATTATGACACCGGTGTCAGCATGCGTCAATGTGAATGTTTTCTCTACAATCATAGAAGAAAAGCAGTTAAATGTGGAAACACAACAGCTTGGTGCGGTGATACCGGGTATTTTATCTGGCGTTTGGGTGGCTGTTTTGGGTAATTGTTTAACCGCGGTGAATTCGTGTCCGCCGCTGGTCAATCTAGGTTGCTCAGGTATAATGACCACACACGAACGTATAAAGTTTTGATGTTACCGAGGAGGAAACTAAATGCAGGTTGCATTAGTTGGTTTGGGTGTGATGGGTAAGAACCTCGCGCTGAATCTAATCGAAAAGGGGATGACGTTAGTCGCCTATGACAAAAACCCCGAGGCCGGTGCGGAATTATTAAGTTGCGCCCAGTCATTAGGTATGGCGGAGCGCTTACACATAGTGTCTGATCTTGGCGATATGGTCAGAAGACTCGAGACACCACGCTCAATTTTGCTTCTCGTTCCGGCTGGTGAATTAGTAGACAAAGTGTGTAGTGACCTCGTTGAAGCCGGAGTAGACAAAGACGATATCATTGTTGACTGTGGCAACAGTAACTACAAAGATGGCATTGCCCGTAAGCTCAAGTATCAAAATAAGTTTGAGTTCGCGACCATGGGTATTTCAGGCGGCGCAGAGGGCGCACGACATGGTCCTGCAATGATGGCCAGTGGCTCGGAAGGCGGCTGGGAGCGAATTGCTCCTTGGTTTGAAAAGGTCGCTGCCAGCTATAACAACGAATCCTGTTTTGCCCGTGTCGGCCAATCTGCCAGCGGTCATTTTGTGAAAATGGTACATAACGGCATTGAATATGCGCTAATGCAGCTTATTGCCGAGTTGTATCAGCTCTTGCGCCACGGTACTGGTCGCACAGCAACGGAAGTGGCTGAGATTTTTGCTACTTGGTCGGATGGCAAACTCAACAGCTACCTGCTGGCGATTTCACGGCATATTCTTAGTCTCGAAACCGACAAAGGCGAAGCGCTGGTTGATCTTATCGATAATAAAGTGGGGGCCAAAGGCACCGGTCTTTGGACTGCGCAAAATGCCTTGGAATTAGGCATTGCGGTACCATCCTTGGTGGCAGCGGTTCAGGCTCGTCATTTAACCAACACCATTGATACCCCAGCGGCCAAAGAAATGACTTACGCCAGTAAGGCCACCAATACCATTGATATCGATTTAGATGAGTTAAAAGAGGCCTTTTATTTCGCCAGCTTGCTTTGCTATCGTCAAGGTTTAGCCCTTATCAAAGGCGCATCTCGTGCCCACCAATGGAAAGTGGACCTCAATAAAACATTACAGACTTGGCGTGCCGGCTGTATTATTCGTGCCGATTATTTGGATGACGTTGCCCAAGGGGTGGAGTACATTGATACCCTTGAAAAACCGGCATTGGCACTGCGCAACATCACCGGTAAAGCGATTGCCACTGGGTTGTCATTCCCGGTACTTGGCGCAACGCAAACCTATATCGCGACGTTAAGTACGCCAAGCAATGGTCATTTAGTGCAAGCGCAACGGGACTATTTTGGCGAGCACGGCATCAAGACTCACGGTGGGGAAGTTTGTCACCTTACTGATCTAGTGGATATTGACGCTAAAGTCAGATAATCAAAACGATAGGCCAGCTTGAACCGCTGGCCTAGTTTATTTTACCTAGTTAACTCGCCTCTTAAGCTGTCTTGCATTAAGTGTCTGACGGTCTCCAATTCCAACTGCTGACTAAATAAGTAGTGTAATTTAGTTAAACAGGCCTCTAAGGTCATGTCATAGCCACTGATCACGCCACAGTTGAGCAGCGCATTGCCCGTAGCATAGCCTCCCATATTGACCTTACCCTGAATACACTGAGTAAGATTAACAATCACCACACCACGGTCACTGATGGCTTGTAGCGCCTTGATAAAGTGTTCATCTTGTGGGGCGTTGCCGACGCCGAAGCTAAGGAGGATGAGGGCCTTAATATCGCCTTGGGTGATATTCTCTAGCACTTCAGTGGCAATGCCAGGATACAAATGCATCACCGCAATGGGCTGGGAGGTCACTTTGGTGACTTGCAAGCTTTGCTCAACATAGGGACTGAGTTTGCCTTCGATTAATTGAATGTTGATCCCAGCCTGCGCCAACGGTGCAAGATTAGGGGAGGCGAAGGCATCGAAGCCATCGGCGTGGGCTTTAATGGCCCGGTTACCACGATAGAGTTTATTATTGAAAAATAGGCTCACTTCCGCAATCGGGTAGTTAGCGGCTAAATACATGGCATTGAGTAAATTCACTTGACCATCGGAGCGCAGCTGCGACAGTGGGATTTGCGAGCCGGTAACAATCACCGGTTTGGTCAAGTTCTCAAACATAAACGACAAGGCAGAAGCAGTATAGGCCATGGTATCGGTACCATGGAGCACCACAAAGCCATCATAGTCATGGTATTTAGCCTGAATATCATCGGCGATTAACTGCCAATGGTGGGGCGACATGTCTGAAGAGTCAATTAAGGGACAATATTCATGAATGTCAAACAGTGGCATTTCGTCACGGGTAAATTCGGCATTGTTTTTAACGGTATCAGTGAGGTAGCCGGCAACGGGAACATAGCCTCGGCTCGATTGTTTCATACCAATGGTACCGCCAGTGTAGGCGATGTATATTTTTTTTCTTTTCATAAAAAAGCCCAGAAATCTATCTGGGCTCAGTATAACAAGTGTGGCGCTACAATTGCAGCGTTGCGAGTAATTTACTCAGGTAGGGTATTACACACCAAGCAAATGGAGTAAACATGGTTAGGATCGTTTAACTGTTGCAACATCTTACTCTGCTGCTCGACCTCAGAGCCAATTTCGCCAATACGCTGCAAGGCACCTTGAGTGAAGGTTAATGAGCTTGGCGTGATAGCCTGCATTACCTGCTGTACCATGGCGGTACCAAAGATTTGTTGTATCAACTTTTCTTGCTCGCTTAGCTTTTGCTCTATGGTGATAACGTCATACATTTCTAGACTGGCTAACTGTGCAGCTGCAGCGATAGCGTCGTCTTTGTTGCCGAGTTTATCTACTAAACCAAACTCTTGCGCTTGCGTTGCTAACCAAACACGGCCTTGCGCTACGTCATTCACTGCGGCTTTATCAAGATTACGCTCTTTGGCTACCATGGAAATAAACTTGTCATAGGCATCTTCTACGCCCATCTGAATTAACTGGGCATAGCTGTCGTTAATACCTCGAAGTGGCGATTGACCGCCAAGCTCTGTGGTTGCCACGCCGTCTGAATGGATCCCTAATGAGTTAGCAGCCTCTTCGAAGGTTAATATCATGCCAAACACGCCAATAGAGCCTGTGATGGTACTTGGCGATGCCCAAATCTCATTGGCTGAAGCGGCAATCCAATAGCCGCCAGAAGCCGCTACTGAGCCCATTGACGCTACCACCGGTTTACCGGCTGCTTTAAGTGCTTCTACTTCATTGCGAATGGTCTCCGAGGCGAACATGCTGCCGCCGCCCGAGTCGATACGTAATACCACGGCTTTAACTTTGTCATTGACACGAGCGCGTTTCAACAGCGCGGCGGTTGAGTCACCACCGATGGCACCGGCTTTGCGTTTACCGTCGGAAATTTGACCTTTAGCGACGATCACGGCGACCTTTTCAGTAAATGGGTTATTGGCCAGCTCTTTTGGTGCTAGGGTCGATAAATATTGTTTGAAACTAACTTGCTTGAATGACTTGCCTTTGCTGTCTAAGCCCACGCGGTCAATCAGTTTTTGCGCAAATTCTTGGTTGGTTTCAAGGCTATCTACCCACTGGTTCTGCAGGGCATATTGTGCGGAATCGCCTTTTACGGCGGCCATTTTATCCGTTAAGGCTGCCAAGGTTTCATCAAAGTTTGCTGCGCTAAAGCCACGACTTGCAGCGACTTCTTGTTTATATTGTTGCCAAAGCGGGGTGATCCAGCCAAGGTTTGACTCTTTGGCTTGTGGCGACATGTCGTTACGGATATACGGCTCCACCGCCGATTTGTAGGTACCAACACGGAAAATATGTTGGGTAATTTTGAGTTTTTCTAGCGCTTCTTTAAAGTACACCGGGTACATGGCAAAGCCTTTAATGCCTACGCCGCCATAGGGATGAAGTGATACTTCATCGGCGGCAGCAGCAATGTAGTACTGAGCCTGGCTATAGTAAGCACCGTGTGCATAAACGGTTTTGTCTGCGGCTTTAAAGCGTTCTATGGCGTCTTTAATGTCTCTTAATTTATCTAAGTGAGCACTGTGTAGTCGTTGCAAGTCTAAATACAGCGCCGTTATCTTGTCGTCCTTGGCGGCCTTATTAATCACGTCGATAATGTCGTCGAGTAAGATTTCTCTCGGCTCATTAGAGTCACTTAAGGTATCGCTCATTGCCGATTCAATGGGGTCGACATAAGTCAACTGCTCTACCACAACACCATTGAGGTTTAAACGCAGAATACTTTTGTCTTCAATACGGACTTCATCGTCACCAGAGCCAATACTCATGATGATGGCTATAACAATAATGAAGAATAATATGTTGAGCACCAAGCGCCGTGAAAAATTAATCGTGGCCCAGATACCTTTAAATATATTTGCTATCAGTTTCAAAATGTTCCCTTATGCTTGCATACTAAACATCGATACAATTTCATGTATTTATCATATATCAGACTTTAATGCATGAATAATAGAAAAACGTAACGAAGTATTTTGTCGTTCACTTTCTCGGCAAAATTACTGGATTTGTGAAATTTCTTGCTTAGAGGTACTTGCCAAATACTAAAAAAACGTTAATGTTCACAGGTAAGACCAGTATCAATGGGGCATCCGATGTTAGAACAACAATTACAACTTAAACATACAAGTTTACGAAATCGCCTGGTGATGGGCTCCATGCACACCGGGCTGGAAGAAGGGTGGCATAACCGAAAGCGGCTTGCGGCGTTTTACGAAGAACGCGCTAAAGGCGGCGTTGGTTTGATCGTTACCGGCGGCTACAGTCCTAACTTGCGTGGTAAATTAACGCCTATTTCGTCATCATTCAACAGCTACTATGATGTCCTAAAGCATAAAGCCTACACCAATGTGGTGCATAAACATGGCGGTAAAATCTGTCTGCAACTGTTGCACGCTGGGCGTTACGCCTATCACCCGTTTAATACCGCTCCGAGTGCCATTAAAGCGCCGATTAATCCTTATACGCCAAAAGCAATGAGCGTAAGCAGTATTAAAGGCACCATTAAAGATTTTGCCAAATCAGCAAAGCTGGCTGAAAAAGCCGGCTACGATGGCGTTGAGATCATGGGCTCAGAGGGGTATTTAATCAATGAGTTTATGGCCAATCACACCAATAAGCGCAGCGATGAATATGGTGGCAGTCTAGAAAACCGCATGCGCTTAGCGGTTGACATCGTCAAGGCGGTTCGTGCCCAAGTCAGTGATAACTTCATGATCATCTTCCGGTTATCGGTGATGGATTTAATTCCGAATGGCTCTACGGCAGAAGAGGTTAGTCTGCAAGCCAAAGCATTGGTTGCCGCTGGGGTTGATATCTTAAATACCGGTATTGGCTGGCATGAAGCCCGCGTGCCCACCATCGCTTCCATGGTACCGCCAGGAGCTTACCGTGAGGCCTCTCATCGCCTAAAACAAGCCGTAGATGTGCCGGTTGTGGCGGTTAACCGAATTAATACCCCGGAGCTTGCCAACGATATTTTAACCAGTGGCGATGCCGATCTTATTTCTATGGCCAGACCTTTACTGGCAGATCCTGAGTTTTTTAACAAATATCAAGAGCAACGTAGCGAGCAAATTAATATTTGTATTGGCTGCAACCAAGGCTGCCTTGACCATGTGTTTAAAGGCAAACGGGCAACCTGTTTGGTGAACCCACAGGCCGGCTTTGAGTTGGACTATCCACTGGAAAAAGCCGCTAAGCAAAAACAAGTATTGGTGGTTGGTGCCGGGCCTGCAGGCTTATCAGTGAGCTATTACTTGGCGAAAAAAGGGCACCAAGTCAAGCTCATAGACAAAAACCAAGAGTTAGGTGGGCAGTTTAATCTGGCCATGCGGATCCCGGGTAAAGAAGATTTTCAACATACTTTGCGTTACTACGTTAGCGAAATTAAGCGTCTAGGAGTAGAGCTCTGTTTAGATACCGCCTATCAAGCCGATATGGCCAAAGAATTTGATGATGTTGTCTTTGCCACAGGCGTTAGCCCACGCATGTCGCGCATTGAGTGTGATGATGGTAAACGAGTGTTTGCCTATGATGAAGTGATCAAAGGCGAAGTTGAACTGGGTGAAAAAATTGCCATTTTAGGCGCTGGTGGCATTGGTTTTGATATGGTGGCGTTTTTAACCGAGCAACGTCAGCAGTCCATCCCAGACTTTAAATCGCAGTGGGGTATCGAGTGTGAGGCGACCCCTTCACAAGAGCAGCGGCAACTGTATATGCTGAAGCGCTCGCCGGGTCGTTTCGGTAAAGATCTGGGTAAAACCACAGGCTGGATCCATCGTGCCGTTGCTAAGCATCATAATGTTAAACAGATTGCAGAGTGTGAATACCTGAGCTTTAACAACCAGGGCCTGACCATCAAAGTTGCTGGAGAAGAGCAGGTGCTGGATGTGGATACGGTGGTGGCGTGTATTGGTCAAGTCTCTAATGATGACTTATTCGATAAAGAAAGCTTACCAGACAATCAACACGTTATTGGCGGAGCAAAATTGGCGGCAGCCATCGATGCCAAGCGTGCCATCTATGAAGCTTTACAGGTTGCCCGTAAGATTTAATTGAAATACGGCAGCAAGATTGGCGGTCTATACTCATAATTAAACACTAATTATGGACCGCCTATGTTTTCTCACCTTGTACAGCACTACAACAAACTTATCTCTAGTAGCCAACTATTCAGTGGCTTAGCCCCGCTTTTTTTTCGGCTCATCCTTGGCCCGGTGATGATCATTGCAGGCTTCAATAAGCTTAACTTAAGCAATGAAGAGCTCGATTTTTTCGCTCGCTTGTCAGCCGATGCCAATGTCGTGGCTTGGTTTGGTAATACCGAGTGGGGCTTGGGCTTGCCATTTCCCGAACTGTTGGCTTTTTTAGCAGGCTGGAGTGAGTTTTTAGGTGGGATTTTATTGTTGCTGGGCTTAATGACGCGTGTGGTGGCCATACCGCTTATGATCACCATGTTAGTGGCTGCAACCACAGTGCATATGGACAATGGCTGGTTTGCTATTACCCCTACAAACCCAGATACCAGCGCGGCTAAGGTGTTTCATTGGTTAGGTTTTGAGGCCGCCACGGCCAGTTTAGAAAACAGCAAAGCAGCTGCGGAGCGCCTAGCACTAATCAAGTCGATAGTGGCTGACCATGGCAAACCTAGCTATTTGTATGAAAAAGGCAACATTGCCATCTTAAACAATGGCATGGAATTCTCACTTAGCTACTTTGTGATGTTGTTATCGTTGTTTTTTACTGGTGCTGGGCGCTATTTCAGTGCTGATTATTGGCTAAGGCGTGCGTTTTGCAATAATCGATAACAGCAACGCATTACAGTGGCATGGCTAAACGTTTGACTAGATGAAATTTATCAGCCTGCAAGGGCTGTTACACGTAGTCTCAGTGCCTCTGAAGTGATAAACTCTTGAGTTAGCAAGAATGATTCTTTTTCAAATATGGGACGATTCAATGGATGCCATAGAATTACTGTTAACTCGCCAGTCAGACAGCAACCTTTCTTTTCCAGGACCCTCGGCAAAACAACTGGAAATAATTCAAAAAGCCGCGCTTAAGGTGCCCGACCATGGCGGCTTAAGACCATTTTGTTTCATTGTGGTGGCTGAGCAAGGGCGTGAAAAACTGGGGGAGATCTTTCATCGAGCGGCGGTGGCGGAGCAACAAGAGCAACGCATTATCGACAGAGCAAAGGATTTACCGCAACGTGCCCCTATGTTGATCATTGCCGTTTCACCATATCAAACCCACCCTAAAGTTCCCCGTATTGAGCAAATTCAAAGTGCTGGGTGCAGTGTTTTGGCAATGCAACAAGCGGCCTTCGCGCAAGGGTTATCTGGTATTTGGCGCACCGGTTATTTTGCTCAAAGCGCAACGGTAAAAACCGAGCTAGGTCTTGACGAAAAAGATGAAATTGTCGGCTATCTTTATCTAGGCACACCGACGGTGCAATGCACCAAACCGGTTCGAAATCAACCACAAGACTTTTTTACTTGGCTTTAAAGGACAACCAGATGGCATTACATGTAATTGATCACCCTCTAGTGCAGCATAAATTAGGGCTATTGCGTGAGCAGGGCATTTCGACCAAGAATTTCCGTGAAATTGTCTCAGAAGTTGGCAACCTGCTGAGCTATGAAGCAACAAAAGATCTGACCTTAAGCGATCAGGTTATCAATGCCTGGGATGGTAATGAGTTAACGGTAAAACGCTTAACCGGCAAGAAAATTACTTTAGTGCCAATTTTGCGGGCCGGACTTGGCATGTTAGACGGCGTATTACAGCTAATTCCTGCCGCTAAGGTGAGTGTGGTGGGACTGCAGCGAAACGAAGAAACTCTCGAGCCGGTGCCTTATTTTGAAAAGTTAGTGGGTAATATTGATGCTCGCTTAGCCTTGGTGGTCGACCCTATGTTGGCAACCGGTGGCTCGCTGATTGCAACCATTGATATGCTAAAAAAAGCAGGCTGTAAAGAGATCCGTGCGATTGTGCTGGTAGCGGCACCTGAAGGGGTTAAAGCGGTGGCAGCCGCGCACCCAGATGTGGCAATTTATACCGCCTCCCTAGACAGCCACTTAGATGACAAGGGGTACATTGTTCCAGGCCTTGGCGATGCCGGAGATAAAATCTTTGGTACTCGACTGGGCTAAAGCCGCATTATTACTAATAGCCTCATAAGGCTTTTCATAAAATAAAAAAGCTACTCACCATGGAGTAGCTTTTTGGTTTCTATAAAAGAAAGGAAGCGGTACTAGAAGTAGCCACGAATGCCCAGTTTTACATTACGGCCAGGCAGCGGTGCTTGTTCCTTAATGAAAGAGCTATGAACAAAGCCCAGTTCATCGGTGAGGTTTTCTAAATTGACATAACCCACCATGTCGTTGCCAAGCAACTCGAAGTCATAATTAAAAGTCATATCAACCAAGGTATAGCTCTGAGTTTTACTCTCATAGCTGGCGATATTATCTTGCTCAAGATAATGGGTTACGCTGAAGTTAGCGGTAAGGTTGTTGTAGCGATGCTGATAATCAACGCCCAACTTGTTACTTGGAATACGTGGTAAGTATTCATCGTTATCCAGCTTTGCTGTTAATGAATCACCAAACACTTTCACGCGGGCGTAGTCATTGATTTTATAATGCGCATCAAACTCCAAACCGTAAAGCTTAGCGTCGCTGCTTTCGAATTTAAACACTGAAAGGGCATCGGCATGCTCATGATCCGCCAGCTCTAACCCGTGCTCTGGACTAAAGATATAGTCGGTAGCAGCCTGGTAATAAAAGTTTTCAATGTCATTGTAGAAAACGTTGACGGTATAACCGAAATCACCTGAGAACTTTCTGAAGCTAATGTCGAGGTTATTCGCTGTCTCTTGCTCTATATGTTGCGGTTCAAAGTGCAGGTGATCGCCTTCTAATTCATAACCTAATCCAAGCTCGTAGGTGCTGGTTGCAATGTGTAAACCATTTGACAAGAGCTCAGCAGTTAGCGGTGCACGCTCAGAACGCGACAGTGACACAGCAAGGTTCTGTCCCTCATCAAGCGTATAGACACCGCCCACAGACAGGCTTAAATTGGTCATATCCAGTTCATAAGCCACAAAACCGGCATCAATGCTATGATCTTGGTGGCCATGGCCATGGCCATGGTCATGGTCATGATCGTGCTCATCGCCATGGTCGTCATGTTCTTCATGATCCCCTGCATGGCTCGACAATGTATAATCTTCAACGCGAGCACCTAACTCCAGCAAGAAGTCACCGTATTGACGCTCTTCTAAGATGTAAAAAGCATGAGTTTTAGTGTTGGTCGCTGGTGTAAAGGCTTCTGCACCGTCGGCAGCATAATCACTGTCAGCATAATGGTAACCCAGAGTGCCGTGCCACTCACCTAAACGGTGCTCGGCGGTCAGGCGAAGCTCAGTGGTTTCATTGCTAAATACAGTGCCTATTGCACCACCTTCAATCTCAGCGTGTTCGTAATCGGTATAGCCTAAGCGTGCCGTAACGGATTCTATCCACTCGCTGTGTACAGCATAATTGGCCAGAGCTTGCCACCTGTCTTGTTTCACGCGAGCAAATACAGCATCTTCATGTTCAGCGTGTTCATCGACATGTTCTTCATGCTCTTCATGTTCAGCGTGTTCATCGGTATGTTCTTCATGTTCATCGTGACCGTGGTCGTGGCCAACATGAGAGTGGGCTGGAATACCATAATCGGTATCGATACGGCCATAAGATACGCCTAGAGTAAGATGATCGCCAACGTAGCTGGTACCAATATTAAATTGTTCCGAGTCGATAAAGGTATTATCGACTTTATTGGAGTATTCTAGCTTGTGCTCTTCGTGCTCTTCTTCATGGCCGTGCTCAGCGTCATGATCATGTTCTTCATGTTCATCTTCGTGTTCATCGTGAGGTAAAGGGAAGTTTGGCGTTTCATAGTCTCCGCCTTTGCGTTTAACGCCATCAAAATGAAAGTTAAAACCCTCGTTACCAGTTTCTAGTAACACCGCGAAAGTATTGCTATTGGAATTTGTATCGTGGCTATACTCTGCAGCCCCATGGGGAGCATCAATGACATCAGTAGGGATACGGTTATCAACCACATTGACTACACCACCAATGGCACCAGAGCCATAAAGTAATGTTGCTGGACCACGCAGTACTTCGATTTGCTGAGCGGCTAATGAGTCGTTGCTGTTAGCGTGATCCGGGCCAACTCGTGAGGCATCGCTGCTGTCTAAGCCATTTTGGGTGATTTTTACCCGTGGGCCACCGAGGCCACGGATAATAGGGCTTGAGCTCACAGGACCAAAATAACTGGCATTAATACCTGGTTGGCCCTTTAAGGTTTCACCTAGGGTAGGCTTAGCACGGTTCTTTAATTCATCACCACTTAAGACACTGACTGGTGAAGTCATTTCCATGCTGTTTTTGTGCAGTGCCGATGAATACACCACAATGGTTTCTACTGAGGTAGGTTTAAGCTGAACTTTGACATAACCCTGAGATTCTGTGACTTGGATACGTTGGTCGAGGTAATTGGGCTTACTAATGTGTAGCTGCGCATCGGCATCAAGGTTGATAGTAAACTGACCATTTTTATCAGACTGAACGCTCTGACTTTTACCGTGCAGGTGAATGGTTGCATTACTGAGTGGTTGGTTGTTGGCATCAACAACTTTGCCTGCTAACTGGGCTGCGTAGGCTGGTGCTGCACTGACTGCAGAAATGATAGCACCTGCGATAATAGACTGCTTAAACATAAATGGTTACCACGGATTAATTTGTGTATGAATGCGACGTTAAGTATCAATAAAACGGTGATAATATAACACTACAATTTGGCACGATCAATAACGTTATACTATCACTTTATAGTTGTTGAAATGGTAATAGCTTCTATAGTGTTATTATCAACTTAAGCATCGCGATAGATATGAATAAGCCTTTTGTTTTTAAAGCGAGAATCAAAGTGGCGGATCTATTTCATCATAGCCACCATGAAGAAGCCTTTACCACGGCCATGTTAAGTAAAGAAAGCACGGAACATTTTGCCATGAAGCTGCTTGGTATTTGTGCGCTTTCTTATGAGCAGCACGCCAGTTGGAGTAAGTCGGAAGAAAAGCTGCAGCCCGATGTTTGGCTTTGCGATGAGCAAGGGGAGGTTAACGTGGCCCTGTACCTTGGCTTATTGGAGCTAGAAGAGATAGTTAAGCTTGATAAGCGCTATAGCAAATTGGTGCTATTGGCAGTTGATGCTGATAATTGGTATCAACAAAAGCAGATGCAATTACAGTTTATTGAGAGCTTAAGTGTGTTTAGTATTCCTCATAGCTTTATCAGCGACTTATGTGAAATGTTGCAGCGCAGTTTGCATTGGGACGTCATTATTGACGAGGGCACCATCAGTGTCACCGATGAAAAGCACTATATACGTGCGGCAGTGACTAAACTGCAATAGTGCTTAGGCTGCTAAGGCAAGGCGATTTTTATATCACTGCAGGGTTTGCTGCAGCAAAGCAGTACCTCACCATCACGGACAAATGCCAATGGCTCGTTGATGTATTCTGTGGAGCCGCTCAGTAGTTTGGCACGGCAAGCGCCACAAAAGCCTTCACGACATTGATAGGGAACTTCTACTTTGGCCTGTTCCAGCGTTTCTAAAATCGAAGACGCAGAAGCCACGTATTGCAGTGGCTCCTGAAGGGGTTCGATGTGGATCAAAAAAGGGGGCTTTTCAACCATTACAGGTCGAAGTCACCAAACTCAGAAGCATCCACTTCAGAGTCTATTTGACCTACCAAGTAAGAGCTGATCTCAGCTTCTTGTGGTGCTACTTGCACGTTGTCAGAAACCAACCAGGCGTTGATCCACGGGATCGGGTTTGACTTAGTTTCAAACTGAGTCGGCAGTCCCACGGCGGCCATACGAATATTGGTAATGTATTCGACATACTGACATAGAATGTCTTTGTTAAGGCCAATCATGGAGCCGTCTTTAAATAGGTACTCTGCCCATTCTTTTTCTTGCTCAGCCGCTTCAACGAACATCTTCACTGCTTCATCATGGCACTGAGCTGCAACAATCGCCATTTCTGGGTCGTCTTTGCCTTCTTGCATAATATTGAGAATATGCTGAGTGCCCGATAAGTGTAATGCCTCATCGCGGGCGATGAGTTTGATGATTTTGGCATTGCCTTCCATCAGCTCACGTTCTGCAAATGCAAATGAACAGGCGAAGCTAACATAAAAACGAATGGCTTCAAGAATGTTTACCGACATGATGCAAAGATAAAGCAACTTCTTCAGCTCAAACAGATTGACGTTCACTGTTTGGCCATTGACCTCGTGCTTGCCTTCGCCATATTGGTTGTAGAGACTGACTTTTTCAATCAACTCATCGTAATATTTGGTCACCGCATCAGCACGTTCAACGATTTTATCGTTACCGACAATATCATCAAAGATCACTTCAGGATTTTGTGTCACATTACGAATAATGTGGGTGTATGAGCGGCTATGGATCGTCTCACTGAAAGCCCAAGTTTCAATCCAAGTCTCAAGCTCTGGAATAGACACAATGGGCAGCAACGCAACATTCGGTGAGCGACCTTGTACGCTGTCGAGCAGCGTTTGGTATTTAAGGTTACTCAAGAAAATGTGTCTTTCGTGCTCTGGTAGTGCCTGAAAATCAAGTCGGTCTTTACTGACATCCACTTCTTCAGGGCGCCAGAAAAAAGACAGCTGCTTCTCGATTAACTTTTCAAAAATAGGGTACTTTTGTTGGTCATAGCGAGATACATTAACAGTTTGTCCGAAAAACATCGGCTCTTGTAGTTGATTGTTATGATGTCTGCTAAACGTCGAATATGCCATAAATGTGTTACTCAATGCCTAAAAAAGCGGGTGGGGAACACCCGCATTAAAAGTTATATTTTACAAGCGCCGCCTTCACAACCATCGTCTTCGACTTCTGGTTTGAGCTCATCTTGTGCGTCGGACGCACCATCGCGTGTATTATGGTAGTAAAGGGTTTTAACCCCAAGCTTGTACGCTGTCAGTAAATCTTTTAGCAACAGCTTCATAGGTACTTTACCACCTTCAAACTTAGTTGGATCATAATTGGTGTTCGCTGAGATGGTTTGGTCAACGAATTTTTGCATAATACCAACCAGAGTTAGATAGCCATCGTTAGATGGAATATCCCACAACAGCTCGTAGTTATCCTTGAGGCGATCGTACTCAGGCACAACCTGCTTCAAAATACCGTCTTTACTGGCTTTAACACTAATGTGACCGCGTGGTGGTTCAATCCCATTGGTGGCATTAGAGATTTGTGAAGAGGTCTCCGAAGGCATTAACGCCGACAAGGTTGAGTTACGCATGCCGTGCGCTTTAATGCTTTCTCTGAGGCCATCCCAATCAAGGTGCAAAGGCTCATCACAGGCTTTATCCAAGTCACGCTTGTAGGTGTCAGTTGGCATAATGCCTTGCGAGTATGTGGTTTCGTTGAACTTAGGACACGCGCCACGTTCTTTTGCCAACTCGTTTGAGGCTTTCATCAAGTAGTATTGAATCGCTTCAAAAGTTTTGTGAGTTAAGCTGTTTGCGCTGCCATCTGAATACTTAACGCCATTCTTAGCAAGGTAGTAGGCATAGTTGATAACACCAATACCTAGGGTTCTACGACCCATGGTGGCGTTGTAGGCTGCAGGCACTGGGTAATCCTGATAATCCAATAAATTATCCAGGGCACGCACCGCCAGCTCCGCTAACTCTTCTAATTCATCAAGCGATTTTATGGCACCTAAATTAAAGGCTGACAGTGTACACAGCGCAATCTCACCCTCAGGGTCGTTAACATGACTAAGCGGCTTAGTAGGAAGAGCAATTTCCAAACACAAGTTCGACTGACGAATTGGTGCAACCTTAGAGTCAAACGGACTATGGGTGTTGCAGTGGTCAACGTTTTGTAAGTAAATACGACCCGTGCTAGCGCGCTCTTGGGCAAACATAGAGAACAGCTCAATGGCTTTGATGCGCTTCTTGCGGATCGACTCATCTTGCTCGTATTGCACGTAAAGTTGTTCGAACTTTTCTTGGTCTTCAAAGAACGCGTCGTACAGGCCTGGCACATCCGATGGGCTGAACAAGGTAATGTAGTCGTCTTTAATCAAACGGCTGTACATGGTCTTGTTGAATTGCACGCCATAATCTAAGTGACGTACCCGGTTTTCTTCAACACCGCGGTTATTTTTCAATACCAAGAGGTTTTCAACTTCAAGGTGCCATAATGGGTAGAATAGGGTTGCAGCACCACCGCGCACACCGCCTTGAGAGCAGCTTTTCACTGCTGTTTGGAAGTGCTTGTAAAAAGGAATACAGCCAGTGTGGTATGCCTCGCCATTGCGAATTGGGCTACCCAGTGCACGGATACGACCAGCATTGATACCAATACCTGCGCGTTGACTGACGTATTTGACAATAGCAGACGAGGTAGCATTGATTGAGTCGAGGCTATCGCCACATTCAATAAGTACACATGAACTAAATTGTCTGGTTGGTGTACGCACGCCAGCCATAATTGGTGTTGGCAGCGAAATCTTAAAGGTCGATACAGCGTCATAGAAACGCTTGATGTAGTCAAGACGCGTTTCTTTGGGATAGTTTGAAAATAAGCTCGCTGCCACTAGCACGTACAAAAACTGCGCACTCTCATAGATTTCACCGGTGACACGGTTTTGCACAAGGTATTTACCTTCAAGCTGTTTAACCGCAGCATAGCTGAAATTCATATCGCGCTGATGATCAATGTAGTTGTTAAGCTCGTCAAACTCTTCGCGAGTATAATCAGCCAGTAGATGCTGATCGTAGCGCTGGTCTTCAACTAACTTAACGACATGATCGTAAAGATGTGGCGGCTCGAAGCAGCCATAGGCCTTTTTACGTAAATGGAAAATGGCTAGGCGCGCAGCTAAATATTGGTAATCAGGTGACTCTTTAGAAATCAAATCAGCCGCAGCTTTAATGATGGTTTCATGAATGTCACCAGTACGAATACCGTCATAGAACTGGATATGAGACTTCAATTCGACCTGAGACACAGAAACGTTATCTAGTCCTTCTGCCGCCCATGTGATGACACGATGGATTTTCTCTAGGTCTAACGGTTCTTTGCGACCGTTTCTTTTGCATACAGATAGCTGTTGGTTCATATGTATGTGCCTGTATTCCTTAGGAACGCGCTTATTATGGTATCGCACGATGTAAATTGATTAGCAAACCACCACTATATATGGTGCCCTAGTAGCTAGGGATCACAAGATAGTGGGGTTAGCGTTAATTTGCAAGAGAACAACTTCAGTGCGATTGTGGATAAGTTTGGGATAATTTCATAATGTTAGGAGCTACTAACCTATGACTATCGGCTTATCTACTAGCAAAGAAAAATCAACTCTAAGATCGTCATTTTCTGCAAAATATAAAAAATTTTTTAACTGATTTTTTTCTACACAAATTCGTATCTATTATAGCAAAAACACAATATATGGGTATTTATTGTTTTTATACCACTATATGTGCGTAAGTAGCGCCATTGGGTTAGTAAGATAAAGATCCGCCTGCCAGGCCAACGCTTGCTGCTTTGAAGGAATAAACCCCCACATTGCCGCGGCACTGATCATATTTGCAGATTTAGCAGCAATAATGTCGCGCTCGGCATCGCCGACGTAAATACATTCATGAGCTGCAACCCCAAGCTTCTCGGCCACCAGCAGAAGAGGCTCTGGGTGAGGTTTAGCCACTTTCAGCGTATCGCCGCACACAACCGCTTCAATAGTCGCGAGCTCTGCTATGTGTGTTAGTAACGGAAATGTTAAAAACTCGGGTTTGTTGGTCATTATGCCAACGGCGATACCGCGCGCTTTAAGATTGCTCAATAACTCGGCGACTCCAGCAAAACAATGGGAGTGAACGGCAAGATTATCTTGATAATGATCCAGCACTGCTTGGCGTAATTGCTGTTTATCAAAGCGCGCTAAGTCATCGCCAAACCCCACTTCAAGTAGCGCGGCAACGCCATTGGAAATGGCACTGCTGTAAACGCTCTTACTGACCTTAGGAAGCTGCTTGCTGGTGAGGACATGATTTAACGCCGCACCGAGATCATCACTGGTGTCTAACAGTGTGCCATCTAAATCAAATAGAACTGCTTTGATCATGCTAGCTTCTCAAAATGAAGAATATAATTCACCGACACGTCTTTACTAAGATTAAAGGTTTTAGTCAGTGGGTTATAATTGATCCCCGTGGCCGCGCGGACTTTTAGGCCATACTGTTCAGCCCAAGTGATTAAGGTGGAAGGGCGAATGAATTTATCGTGCTCGTGGGTGCCTTCTGGTACCATTTTCATTACTTTTTCGGCCGCAACAATGGCCAATAAATAGGCTTTAGTGGTTTTGTTTAGGGTTGAGAAAAACACCTGACCACCGGGTTTAACCAATTGCGCCACAGCGCGGATAATAGACTCAGGGTCGGGCACGTGTTCGAGCATTTCCATGCAGGTCACAACATCAAAGGTTGCCGGGTTTTCTGCAGCATATTGTTCTACTGGCACCTTTTGGTATGCGACCTTAACGTTGGCTTCTAGGGCGTGCAGCTTAGCAACATTCAGAGGCTCTTGGCCCATATCGATGCCGGTGGCATCCGCGCCCATTTTCGCCATGCTTTCAGTTAAAATTCCACCCCCGCAACCAACATCCAGTACTTTCTTGTCGAACAGGCCTTGGCTTTTGTCATTAATAAAGTCTAACCGTAAAGGATTGATGTCGTGCAGCGGCTTAAACTCACCGTCTTTATCCCACCAGCGCTCAGCGATGTCTTCGAATTTCGCGATTTCAGTTGGGTCTACATTTTGATGTTCGGTCATAAAAAACTTCCTCGTTTAATTGAGCGCATTATAAAGGGGATTAGATAAAAATAGCACCTGTAAAACAGCAAAAAGTGTGATAGCATGCTTGTTGAATTTAATAATAAACAAAGCCCCTGACGGTACTCTGAGGCAATTCAGCTACTTTTTAAAGCGTGTTTTTGACGCTTTTAATAAAACAGCAATTTGACGTTCAGAATGCAGCTTTTCACCAGCTGTAGTGTGACACAAATGGGGTGGACACTGAAGGAAAGTGGAGTCAAATGTCTGATCTCGCCAATGAAATCCTGCCAGTCAATATCGAAGATGAACTAAAAAATTCATACCTTGATTACGCCATGAGTGTGATCGTAGGGCGTGCATTACCTGATGTGAGAGACGGTTTAAAACCGGTTCACCGTCGGGTGTTATTCGCCATGAATGAACTAAAGAATGACTGGAATAAACCGTATAAAAAGTCTGCTCGTGTGGTAGGTGACGTCATCGGTAAATATCACCCACACGGTGATAGCGCGGTATACGACACTATCGTACGTATGGCGCAGCCTTTCTCACTCCGTTATATGCTTGTCGATGGCCAAGGTAACTTTGGTTCCGTAGATGGTGACTCAGCAGCGGCAATGCGTTATACCGAAGTCCGTATGGCTAAAGTAGCGCACGAGCTGTTGGCCGACCTCGAGAAAGAAACCGTTGATTATGTGCCAAACTACGACGGCACAGAACAAATTCCAGATGTGTTGCCAACCAAAATTCCAAACTTATTGGTCAATGGCTCCTCGGGTATTGCGGTTGGTATGGCCACCAACATTCCCCCTCATAACTTAACCGAGGTGGTCAATGGCTGTTTAGCGGTGATCCAAAACCCTGACATCACCATTGAAGAGCTGATTGATTACATTCCGGGTCCGGACTTCCCAACCGCTGCTATCATCAGTGGTAAAAAAGGCATTGAACAGGCTTACAAAACCGGTCGTGGTAAAGTGTATATCCGTGCCAAAGCGGAAATCGAAGTAGACGACAAAACCGGCCGTGAGACCATTGTGGTCAATGAGATCCCTTATCAAGTTAACAAAGCGCGCTTAATCGAAAAAATCGCCGAGCTGGTTAAAGATAAAAAGATTGAAGGGATCAGTGCTCTGCGTGATGAATCTGACAAAGACGGTATGCGTATCGTCATTGAAGTGAAGCGCGGCGAAGTCGGTGAAGTGATCCTCAATAACCTGTATGCCCAAACTCAGTTGCAAACGGTGTTTGGTATTAACATGGTGGCGTTGGATAATAATCAGCCAAAATGCTTTAACCTAAAAGAAATGCTCGAAGCGTTTATTGTGCACCGCCGTGAAGTGGTAACACGCCGTACGGTATTTGATCTCCGCAAAGCCCGTGATAGAGCGCATACCCTGGAAGGTCTAGCCATCGCGCTGGCGAACATCGACCCGATCATCGAACTTATTCGAAAATCACCCACTCCAGCAGAGGCAAAAGCAGCCTTAACTGCACGCTCTTGGGAGCTAGGTAACGTTAAGTCGATGCTAGACAGAGCCGCTGGTGAAGAAAACATCGCGCGCCCTGATTGGTTAGCAGCCGAGTTGGGTATTCGTGACGGTCAGTATTACTTATCTGAGCAACAAGCCCAAGCCATTCTCGACTTAAGACTACACAAGCTGACTGGTCTTGAGCATGAGAAAATTCTTGGCGAATATAAAGAACTACTAGAGCTGATTGCCGAGCTACTTTACATTCTCTCTTCACCAGAGCGTTTGATGGAAGTGATCCGTGATGAGCTGGCCTTGGTTAAAGAAGTGTATGGCGATGAGCGTCGTACAGAAATCACCGCTGCGGCCCATGACATTAGTCTGGAAGACCTAATCAACGAAGAAGATGTGGTAGTGACATTGTCTCACGAGGGCTATGTTAAGTACCAACCTCTTAGTGACTATGAGGCGCAGCGCCGTGGTGGTAAAGGCCGCTCAGCCACTAAGATGAAAGATGAAGATTTCATCGAGCGACTGCTTGTGGCTAACACCCATGACACCATCCTGTGTTTCTCTACTGCAGGACGATTATATTGGTTGAAAGTGTATCAGCTACCACTGGCATCACGCGCTGCTCGTGGCAAGCCAATCGTTAACTTACTACCACTGGAAGCCGATGAACGTATCACCACGATTTTACCGGTGCGTGAATACGAAGAAGACAAGTTTATTGTCATGGCGACAGCCAGCGGTATTGTCAAGAAGACGCCACTTACGGCCTACAGCCGACAACGTGCGAGTGGCATCATCGCAATTAACCTCAATGAAGGCGATAGTCTAATTGGTGCTCGCATCACCACAGGTGAAGACGACATCATGCTATTTACCGAACACGGCAAGGTAGTGCGTTTCAATGAGAAACAACGCGACGCTGAAAGCGGTGAAGTTAAACGCGACCCTGAAACCGGTGAAGAACTGCTAGCATTGCGTCCAATGGGCCGTACTGCGACAGGTGTACGTGGTATCAAGATGCCAGACGACGTCAAAGTAGTATCGTTAATAGTACCGCAAGGGGATGGCGCGATCCTGACCGTAACGGAAAATGGCTATGGTAAACGCACACCGTTAGAAGAGTATCCGGCCAAGAGCCGAGCGACACAAGGTGTGGTGTCAATTAAAGTGACTGAGCGTAATGGCTCTGTGGTCGGTGCGGTACAGGTGGATAATAATGACGAAATCATGCTTATCTCAAACCGTGGTACCTTAGTTCGAACTCGAGTCAACGAAGTGTCTACGGTAGGACGTAATACCCAAGGTGTTATTCTTATCCGTACCATGGAAGATGAGAAAGTGGTCGGGCTGCAACGCATCGAAGAGATCGAAGTAGAAGACCTTCCTGAGGGAGAAGTGGTGGATGTCCCTGAAGCGGACGAAACAGCGGATCCTAGCTCTGAGGAATAACTCAGAAAAATAGCTAAAAAGCGACTTCGGTCGCTTTTTTTATGTCTGCAGCATTTTTCATGGATTTGCTACTATGACTCAGGCCCTAAGGCTGATATATTTTTTGCTATTGAAATTGGTTCGCTAACGAATGTTCGGTGATATTGGGCCATGCCATTCACACTGGCTGACACGGTATCGTTTATTTTTGGAATGAGGATAATTATGACGGTTTATAACTTTTGCGCAGGTCCGGCTATGCTGCCGGTAGAAGTAATGAAAAAAGCGCAAAAAGAGTTTTTAGATTGGCAAGGTCTAGGGGTATCGGTGATGGAAGTCAGCCACCGCTCCCAGCCTTACCTGGAAATGGCAAAAGCCTGTGAGGCCAGCTTACGCCGCTTAATGAACATATCAGACGAATTTGAAGTGTTATTTATGCACGGTGGCGGCCGTGGTCATTTCTCGGCTGTGCCGTTAAACTTGCACCAAGACAATGCTCCAGGGGTGTATATTGAAAACGGTATCTGGTCCACTGGGGCCACTAAAGAAGGAGCTAAGTTTACACAAACGCAAGCGCTCAATATTCGTCGCGACGAGGATAATACCTTTGATATTTTGCCGGTCTCACAATGGCAATTGCCTGAGCAAGCTTCTTATATTCATTATTGTCCCAATGAAACCATCGATGGCATTGAAATATTTGAGGTGCCAAAGCACCCCTCTGCACCGATTGTGGCCGACATGTCATCCAATATCTTATCGCGAGAGATCAATGTTGATGATTTCGACCTAATTTATGCCGGCGCGCAGAAGAACATTGGGCCGTCGGGGTTAAGTATTGCCATCGTTCGAAAAACCTTGTTAGAGCGAAAGGGCCTACCGCGTCCAGCAATACTGGATTACGCCATCGAAGCACAGCAACAAAGTATGTATAACACGCCACCGACGTTTGCCTGGTATTTAGCCTACGAGGTGTTTAAGCATTTAGAAAGTATCGGTGGTGTTAAAGCCATGGAAGCACATAATAAAGAAAAAGCTGCTGTGTTATATAACTACATCGATAGTTCCGATTTTTATAGCAATAAGGTGGCTAAACATTGTCGCTCGTTGATGAACGTACCGTTTTGGCTCAAAGACGAGAGCTTAAATCAAACGTTTTTAGCGGCCGCAGAGAAAAACGGCCTGATTGCCCTTGAAGGGCACCGTTTTGTTGGTGGTATGCGTGCTAGCATTTACAACGCCATGCCAATTGCCGGGGTTAAAGCCTTAGTTGAGTTCATGGATAAGTTTGCCAAGGAGCACAGTTAATGGAACAGCTTACGCTTAACCCCATTACTAAGGTGGCTGGCAGTGTTACCTTGCCGGGCTCAAAAAGCTTATCGAATCGCATTTTATTACTGGCTGCTCTGTGTCAAGGAACCACCAAAGTAACCAACTTATTAGACAGCGATGACATTCGCCACATGCTTGGCGCCCTGACTCAGCTTGGCGTCGAAGTCAGCCTCGAAGAAAATAATACCGTGGCCTATGTTAAAGGCAATGGCGGCGCGTTTTCCTCGCCCTCCGAGCCCTTGTTTTTAGGTAACGCCGGCACAGCATATCGGCCGTTAACTGCGGTGTTAGCTGCTATTCCTGGAAAGTATCAACTCATTGGTGAGCCCCGTATGGAAGAGCGTCCTATTGGCCACTTAGTGGATGCCATGCAGGCGCTGGGCAGTGATATTCGCTACTTAAAACATAAGGACTACCCACCCCTTGATATTACCGGGCAGTTATTAACTGGGGGAGAGGTGACAATAGACGGTAGTATTTCCAGCCAGTTCTTAACCGCTTTGCTCATGGCGGCGCCGCTCTTTAGCGGTGATACTAAGATCACTATTAAAGGTGAGCTGGTCTCCAAGCCCTATATTGATATTACCATCGGTGTCATGGCCCATTTTGGTGTTAGCGTCGACAATCACAACTATCAACAGTTTGTGGTAAAAGCAGGGCAGCGTTATCGCTCTCCTGGCAGCATTATGGTGGAAGGTGACGCTTCATCGGCTTCCTACTTCATCGCCGCAGCCGCAATCGCCGGTGGCGAGGTGGAAATCAATGGTGTGGGCAAACAAAGCGTTCAAGGCGATATTGGTTTTGCCAATGTGATGGAGCAAGTTGGTGCCGAGATCGATTGGTATGACGAACGCATTGTGGTCCGTAAAGGCCACTTAAAGGGGGTTGATATCGATGCCAATGCCATCCCAGATGCGGCAATGACGCTGGCAACCGTGGCCTTGTTTGCAGAGGGGAAAACCGCTATTCGCAATATTTACAACTGGCGAGTAAAAGAAACCGATCGCCTAAGTGCAATGGCTACAGAGTTAAAAAAAGTGGGGGCAGAGGTGGTAGAAGGGCACGACTACATTGAAATTGCACCTCCCAAGCAGTTCCATCTTACCGACGTCGATACCTACAATGACCATCGCATTGCAATGTGCTTTTCAATGGTGGCCGTCGGAGGTCAAACCATCACCATTAACGATCCGAAATGTACCGCTAAAACCTTTCCGAGCTACTTTACTGTGCTGGAAAGCATCAGCCAATATTAACCCCTGCAGCGGTGTCTAATGACACCGCTGTAACCGCATTGACCGGCCATTCTGGGCACTTTTTCATTGCCAGAACCTTACTACCATGTTGCTGTAATATTAAGTAATAATTTGACATATAACAAAAAGTCGCAGGTAAATAAGGATATATTCATTAAATTAACGTATACTGTGCGCCGTCAAAAACAGGTGAGCATTTTTAGGAGGTCTAAATGCAGGCAGCTATGCCAGTTATCACCGTCGACGGCCCAAGTGGTTCAGGCAAAGGAACTGTTTGTCGCTTGTTAGCTGAAACTTTAAATTGGGATGTATTAGATAGTGGCGCAATATACCGCGTATTGTCGTTGGCGGCGCTACATCATCAGATAGCCACCGATAACGAAGAAGCTTTGGTGCCATTAGCCGCGAATCTCGACGTGCAATTTAGCATTGATAAAGAATCTAAAAAGAGCAAAATTGTACTCGAGGGCGAAGACGTTACTAACACCATCCGCAACGAGGAAGTGGGCGCTGCGGCGTCGAAAATTGCAGCCTTACCGCGAGTAAGAGAAGCATTACTAAGACGACAAAGAGCGTTTCGCAGTGAAAACGGCCTGATTGCCGATGGCCGTGATATGGGCACTGTGGTCTTTCCGGATGCGGAATTAAAAATATACCTCACAGCGAGCGCTGAAGAGCGGGCTCGTAGGCGCTTTGTTGAGTTGAATGAAAAAGGCCATGATGTTACACTAAGTGGTCTGTTAGAAGACATTAAAGCTCGCGATGATCGCGATATGAATCGCAAGGTTGCCCCATTAGTTCCTGCAAGCGATGCAGTCGTCGTAGATACGACGGATTTCAACGCTTCGCAAGTGTTCGAACAGGTTATGTCTTTTATTCAGGACGCCATTGTGGCTGGTAAACTTCCCAAGGGCTGTTTACCAAAATAAATGATTTAATGGCACAGGCAGGAGGCCAGTGTTTTTTTAACAACCCCATGCAGCATGGTTGCTAATTGGAAATTTAACTTTATAGAGACGTATTTAGTATGTCAGAAAATTTTGCGCAGTTATTTGAAGAAAGCCTACAGGGTTTTGAAGTTGAGCAAGGCTCAATCGTTAAAGGTACAGTAATCGCTATCGAGAACAACGTTGTTCTTGTTGATGCTGGCCTTAAGTCTGAAAGTGCAATCCCTGCAGAGCAATTCAAAAATGCTGCTGGTGAACTAGAAGTTGCCGTAGGCGACGAAGTAGACGTAGCACTAGACGCAATCGAAGACGGTTTCGGTGAAACGATTCTTTCTCGTGAGAAAGCGAAGCGTCACGAAGCTTGGATCCGTCTTGAGAAAGCATGTGAAGAGCAAGAGACTGTTACTGGTGTTATCAACGGTAAAGTTAAAGGCGGTTTCACTGTTGAAGTTGATTCAATCCGTGCCTTCCTACCTGGTTCACTTGTTGATGTTCGTCCAGTACGTGACACAACTCACCTTGAAGGTAAAGAGCTTGAGTTCAAAGTAATCAAGCTTGACCAAAAACGTAACAACGTTGTTGTTTCTCGCCGTGCAGTTATCGAATCAGAGAACTCACAAGAGCGTGAAGAGCTTCTTGCTAACCTTGTTGAAGGTCAAGAAGTTAAAGGTATCGTTAAGAACCTTACTGACTACGGTGCGTTCGTTGACCTTGGTGGTGTTGACGGTCTACTACACATCACAGACATGGCGTGGAAGCGTGTTAAGCACCCTTCAGAAATCGTTAATGTTGGCGACGAAATCGCAGTTAAAGTTCTTAAATTCGACAAAGAAAAGACTCGTGTATCTCTAGGCCTTAAACAGCTTGGCGAAGATCCATGGGCAGCTATCGCTGGTCGTTACCCAGAAGGTTCTAAGCTTTCTGGTCGTGTAACTAACCTTACTGACTACGGTTGTTTCGTTGAAATCGAAGAAGGCGTAGAAGGTCTAGTACACGTTTCTGAAATGGATTGGACTAACAAGAACATCCACCCTTCAAAAGTTGTTTCACTAGGTGACACTGTTGAAGTTATGGTTCTTGAAATCGACGAAGAGCGTCGTCGTATTTCTCTTGGTCTTAAGCAATGTATTGCTAACCCATGGCAAGAATTTGCTCGTCTACAAAACAAAGGCGACCAAGTTACTGGTAAGATCAAATCAATCACTGACTTCGGTATCTTCATCGGTCTTGACGGTGGTATTGATGGTCTTGTACACCTTTCAGACATTTCTTGGAACACGCCTGGCGAAGAAGCTGTACGTGAATTCAAGAAAGGCGACGAAATCACTGCTATCGTATTACAAGTTGACCCAGAGCGTGAGCGTATCTCTCTAGGCGTTAAACAAATCGAAGCTGACCCATTCAATAACTACCTGGACGCAAACAAAAAAGGTGCTATTGTTAAAGGTAAAGTGACTGAAGTTGATGCGAAAGGCGCAACTGTTGAGCTTATCGAAGGCGTTGAAGGTTACATCCGTGTAGCTGATATCGCTCAAGAGCGTGTTGAAGATGCATCTTCAGTAGTATCTGCAGGTGACGAGATTGAAGCTAAATTTGTAGGTGTTGATCGTAAGAACCGTACTATCAGCCTATCAGTTAAAGCAATCTACGAAGCTGAAGAGAAAGAAGCGCTAGAGAAGCTTAAGAAAGAAGAGCCTGCGTTCGAAAACGCAATGGCTGCAGCTTTCAAAAATGCTCAAAAAGACTAATTAATCAGTCTTTAAAATTGGAAGGGCATTGAGCCCTTCCTTTTACATTTAAGGAAACGTTATGACAAAGTCTGAATTGATAGAACAACTTGCTCTGCAACACGCGCATGTCCCGGTAAAAGATGTAGAAAATGCAGTAAAAGAAATCCTTGAACAAATGGCTGGCTCATTATCAGACTCGGAACGCATTGAGATCCGTGGTTTTGGTAGTTTCTCGCTACATTATCGTTCACCGCGTACTGGTCGCAACCCAAAAACAGGTGAAACGGTCGAACTTGACGGCAAGTATGTTCCTCACTTCAAGCCGGGTAAAGAACTGCGCGACAGAGTTAACGAAAGCCTAAATAAATAGAACTAACGGAGCAAAACTTGGTTGCAGTATTAAAAAAGGGATTGGCTATTGTCGCGGTATTAATAGCATTTTTAGTTGGCACACAAAATCCACAACTTGTTGATGTTAGTTTTGTTATTGCCAGTACTGAACTGCCGCTTGCAACCTTAATGAGTATTTGTTTTGCACTAGGGCTGGTTGTTGGCCTACTTGTGACAGCCTCGGTGTTTTCTCGGCTAAAATGGCAAAATCATCGCCTGAAAAAAAATAATAGCAAGCTTAGCCAAGCAGCCGAACGCTAGTTATGATCGAGCTGCTGTTCTTACTCTTACCTGTAGCCGCCGCCTATGGTTACGTAATGGGAAAAAATAGCGCAAAGAACCAAGCGCTGGAACAAAACAGAAAAATCACCTCAGAATACAGTAAAGGCTTGAAATTCCTCTTAGACAGAGAAGAAGATCAAGGGCTTGAACACCTCATTAAACTCTTAGAAGTGTCTGCTGACTCAGTCGACCATTATCTCACGCTAGCGTCTTTGTTCAGAAAACGCGGAGAGCTCGATAGGGCAATCAAAATCCATGAACTGCTACTGAAACAGCCTAACTTAGATGCCGAAGTGGTTAAGTCGTGTCGCTTAGAATTAGCACAAGACTATATTTTAGCAGGCTTATTGGACAGTGCAGAAGAGCATCTCGTGATCTTGGTCAAAGCCGGCTTTGAAGAAGCACTGGACCCCATTTTAAACCTCTATTCGCAAACTCGAGACTGGCGCAAAGGCGTTCACATGTTTGAAGCCCATCCTGCTCTGTTTAAAAAGTCATCTCATTGTGCCACCATCGCCAACTTTTATTGCGAAGCGGGCAATCAAGAGGCAAACCCAAGTTTATTCGATAAAGCCACGGCGCTCGCCCATGAAACGGTAAGGCCATTGTACGAAATGGGCCAAGATGCGTTTAAGCAGGACGATTACGTTAAGTGCATTTACTATTGGCGCAAGCTTGTCAGTCAGTTTGTTCATATGGCGCCATTGGTATTAGAAGATCTTGAGTACTGTTATGTGCAGTTAAATATCCATGAGCAATTTTATGAGTTGATAGCCGAGCTTTTAGAGCGAGGCGGCGTGTTGATCCGAATAAAACACTGCCAAGGTTTGGTTAAGCAAGGTCATATTGAGCAAGCCATAGAGTTTCTAACTGATAGTTTAAAACGCGAGCCATCAATTAGAGGCTTTAGTTATTTACTGCAACTTATTAGCGGTAAAAATGCTAAAATAGAACACGTTTTACAAGAGATAGATAAATTAGTGACGTCTTATATCGCCACTAAACCTAACTATCAATGTAACCACTGTGGTTTTACTAGCCACACTATGTATTGGTTATGCCCTTCTTGTAAGCACTGGGAGTCACTGGCTCCAAGCCGTGGATTAGACGGTTTTTAAGTTATTGATTTGGCCAAATAGGGTTACTATGTCGACACAAGATTTAAAAAAGGTATTGATAGCGCTGGACTATGACAATGAAGCAGCCGCGTTATCATTTGTTTCTCAGCTCTCTCCTGATGAATGCCGATTAAAAGTAGGAAAAGAAATGTTCACCTACTTTGGCCCACAGTTTGTAAAAAAGTTGGTCGACCAGGGCTTTGATGTATTTTTAGATTTAAAATTTCACGATATCCCAAACACCGTCGCCAAAGCGGTGACAGCCGCCGCTGAACTTGGCGTTTGGATGGTGAATGTGCATGCCAGTGGTGGCCACGAAATGATGGCGAAAGCCAAAGCCGCATTGGCACCTTATGGTGACAAAGCGCCATTACTTATTGCGGTCACGGTACTGACCAGCATGGATCAAGGACAGTTGCTGAAGCTAGGGATTGAAAAAACACCGCAAGAGCAGGTGTTATATTTAGCTAAGTTAGCGCAAGAGTCAGGTCTTGACGGCGTCGTGTGTTCTGCTCAAGAGGCCGAATTGCTAAAATCTCAGTTAGGCTCAGAGTTTAAGCTCGTCACTCCTGGTATTCGTCCGGCTGGGAGCGATGCCGGCGACCAAAAGCGCATAATGACGCCAGAAAAAGCCATAAAAGCTGGCAGTGACTACCTTGTTATAGGCCGGCCAATTACCCAAGCTGAGGATCCTGCGGCTACTCTAAAACAGATCAATCAAACTATCACAGCAATATAAATTCATTGTTTAGGCCGCTTATGCGGCCTTTATTTTACCTGCTCTCTTGGTTTCCCTAAACTGGGAAACGTTAATCTTCCATACTAAGCGCTTATTCATTTTTGTAGCACTACATTCTAAAGTATCGATAAAACCTGCTTGCTCGGTTGGTTAAGTGAGTCAACCTAAAGCAGCTTTAATTACTTTAGAACGCTAAGCTATTTCCTTTAGCTTTAATGGAGTTAGATATGAATAAACAATGGCTTTTAGCCCCTGTGTTTGCCACAACGGGTTTATTAGTTGCCTGTGGCGGCGGCAGTAGCGACGATTCTGATAGCACCAACCCAGGCGATAATTCCAACACAGCAACACTCGAATTGACGGTACAAGGACTTCCAGAAGATGCAAGTGCTGATGTGATGATCACCGGGCCTGCAAACTATAGCCAAGCGCTTGATGGTAGTGCAAGTTTAAATGCATTAGCCACAGGCAGTTACCAGCTTTCAGCAACCCCAGTTGCGGTCAATCAAGCCATATATCAACCAGATCAAGAGTCTATCGCAATTAACCTGAGTGATAATGGTCAAGAGCGTGTTACGGTTACGTACCGCGCTGATGTTGACAGTGAGGGGGTTGTTACTGGCTTTGGCAGCGTTTTTGTCAATGGAGTGAGATATGAAACCACTTCACAGCAGCAAGCTGGCTTGAAAGTAGGCATGAAAGTGAACCTGAAAGGCAAGCAAGGGGCAGACGGTCAATTTGCAGTGGTCGACTCCATTGTTTATGACGCCACTGCCAAAGGGGTGATCAGCGCCATTGACTATGCTCAGCTCAGTTTTAGAGTGTTAGGACAAAGTTATCGCGTTGACGATAAAACGAAATTAGCACAAGACTTTACCGATTTATCGGTAGGTGATTATGTTGAGCTCAGTGCCATTCGACAAGCAGCAGAGGGCTATATTGCAACTCGCATTGAGTTAGCAGAGCAAGGGGATGAGCTGGAGTTAGAAGGGATAATCAGTGAACTTGACGAACTCGAGCAACGCTTTAATGTCGGGGAGCTCGTCATTGACTATAGCCAAGCAGAAGAAGTTGAAGGAACACTCAGTGACGGGACGATTGTGGAAATCGAAGCATCCAATGCGCCCATTGCAGGTGTACTACTTGCCGATAAAGTCGAAGTTAAAAGCGCTAGCGACAGTGCTATTGGCAGTTTAGTTAAAATCGAGGGCCTAGTGGCGGCGCTGGATGACAATACTGTCACAGTGAACGATAAAGTTATTACACTTGCACAAAGTACCCAGTTTATTAAAGGGGATCGCGGCGATCTCAGTATTAATAGTCGGGTCTATATTCTCGCGGTCAATACAGACAATGGTTTACAGGCACAGCATATCCGCTTTGACAAACGCTCAGAAATAAAAGTTGCGGGTAAAGTGCAGACCACCAATCCAGAAGAAAACACGTTTATGCTCCATGGCGTGACGTACATGGTTGATGAGTTCACACAGTATGAAGACGACTCATCAGCAGACAATCAACAACTCCGGCTAGATAACCTCAACAGCGGTGATGTCATTAAAGTTGAGGCTTTTCAATTTGAAAATAGCTATATCGTTCGTGATCTGGAAAGACTGGCGGTAGCTGGGCAACAAACTCAGCGCCAATATGAGTTAGAAGGGCGCATAGCCGCCATTGATGAGACTGAAAAAACCTTAACGATTGCCAATCAGACCGTTGTGCTTAATGGCGCGACGGAGCTCGAACTAGAGGATGAAGTCGATTTAGAAACCTTTTTACAGCAGGTTAAGGTTGGCGATGAAGTCGAAGTTGAGTACGTAGAGCAAGACCAAACTTTACTTGCTATTGCAGTAGAAGTTGAGCGCGATGACGAGGATCTCGATAATCGCGAGTTTGAACTCAATGGTGTTGTTTCTGCACTGAATCCTATTGATGGTCATTTTACTCTTGCCAATAAAATCGTGTTTTACAACCAAGATACCGAGTTTGAAGACGGGGAAATTAGCGTTGGAGACACACTTGAAGTAGAGGCTGTGCAACGAGCTGATGGTTCAATATTAGCGCTTGCAGTGGAAATCGACGGCGAAGATAAGCTGGAGCTTGAGGTCAAAGGGGTCATTTCTCAGTTTAATTCTATTAGCGACTTTGTGGTCGCGGATCAGGCCGTTGCTGCAAATGACGAAACTGAGTATCAACATGGTACGGCATCGGATCTAGCCGTTGGTGTTAGTGTTGAGGTAGAGGGCTATCTTGATGACAATAATATCCTCATCGCCGAAAAACTCGATGTCGAACGTGATGACATTGCAGAGCTTGAGATTGAAGGTACTATCCGTGAACTTGAGTCGTTAGCCGATGAAGCGTTTCGCTTCGTTATCGATGAGCAAACGGTGCAACTCAATGCGCAAACGGAATTTAAAAACGGTAATTCTGCCAAGCTTGCCAATGGTGTAGAAGTCGAAGTTGAAGGTTATTTGCAAGATCAACTTCTGATGGCCAATAAACTCGAATTTGAAGCGGTCCGCTACGTGGAAATAGAAGGACCAGTCACAGAAATTCTATCCAACACAGAAATAAAAGTGTTGGACACAAGGGTTCGTTTAACCGAGCAAAGCGAAATAAAAAATGGTTCTTGGACTGATATTGTCGTTGGTACCAACGTAGAAGTCGAAGGAGTGGTGGTCATTGAAGAGGGCGTTCGGATCATTCAAGCTGAAAAAATTGAGCTGCAAGAGGATGCATTACTCGAGCTAGAAGGACTAGTAAGTGACTATAACGATGACCACTTTACTATCAAAGGAGCTAAAGTGTTTATTACTGAAAACACGGTATTTAAACACGGTCAACGACAATCACTCGCCAATGGTGTAGAGGTTGAAGTAAAAGCAAGGCCGTTGGGTGATAAGCTAGTTGCCATTGAGATTGAATTTGAAGATTAGCAGCGCTTTTATTTAGGGCCTCGCACAGAGGCCCTAGTGGTTACAGGAAAAAGTTTAACTATGGCATGTTGACACAGATTTCATAGTACCAAACATCGGGATATGGCTGTGATACTAAAGCACCCAGGGTGAAGACATTGCCATTACTATCGGTCACGCTGTTATTGCCAATAGTGACTTCACCTTTATTAATGCCATCCCACATGAAGCGGTTAGTGCCATAACTGCTATTTTGATAGACAAATGTCTGGCCACTAAAACCAGGGTCGTTTCGTCCTTGGTTATCACCTGCAAACGCACATTGTGGTGCAATCTTATCAGCCACGAATATAAATTGGTCGAACGTTGCAATATAGCTTGACGATTGCGTGGTGCCCCAGGTTTCAAATTGCAATAAATCACCGCCACTGACGGCAAGGGAGGTTATAGCTCCTTGAGCACTTCCAGAGGTTGAAAGGTCATAAGCCGTACCATTTACTTTATAGCGAATAACGTCGCCGTATTGTCCTGCGGTAAACAATTGCATATCCCAATCAAAGAAAATCTTACCGTCTGTTGGTATAGTGATACTTGCAGTGACGCCACCGCCACCACTGGCAACGGAAGCAACCAAAGCACTGGTCGTCATGGTTGAGTTGGCAACCCCAGTAACCGACCAATTATCCGCTGCAAAGTCATTAGTAAAACCATACGTAGCACTGGGGTCGTATTCTCCACATTTAAAGTGATAACGCATGGTATTACTGGTTGGACGCTCGAGTCGCAAATAGCTAAGGACTTCACCCTGCGGGCAAGCTACCGCTTGTCTGTCAAGATAAACGGCATTACCACCGCCATCTTCGTCTGCGTTAGTAAAGTAATCCGTGAGGCCGAGGAGTTTCTTATCTCCGCATTTGTAATGATAACGGATGCTGTCGCTAGTAGGGCGCTCGAGGTGGATAAATTGCAGCGGCTTGCCTTCGCAGTTAATGGTATGTCGGTCTAAGTAAACTACATTGCCACCACCATCGTCGTTTTGGGGTGTGTAGTGCACTTCATTGGTAAAACCTGACAGTTCTGTACATTGATAATTATAGGCTATTTGTGTTGCCGATGGTCGATACAGTGCCAGTGCGCTCAAGCCATCACTGCCACAATCCAGGTAATGGCGGTCTAAGAAAATTAAGTTTCCTTGGCCATCATCGTTTGCAGGAGTCGTGAGTTGATAGTCTGCAGCAGTCACCGTAGCCGACAAACCACCGAACACTAATGCAGCGGTGAGTTTCACCCAACAGGGTATGCAGTGGCGTGGTTTTAACGCTTTATGTTGCTTTGGGTCACTAAGGTACATATTACCTATCCTTACTTGAGTTAAAAAAGCAACAAAAGGTTAGTTTTAAATTGCAAATATGTAAATTACATGTAATTACACTGGGTGTTTTAAATACACAAAATTTACAATAGTTGCAGTAACTTGTGTTAGCTGTATTACTATTATTTTAACAGTAATTGTGGACTTGAAACTCGAACGCAGCGCCCTCAGCTATAATAAAGACAAAGAGTATTACACAGTTGACCAAAGCGTAGCATTGTTATAACTAGGCTTTTGGTGAGTTGTGTCACTTCTCAAAAATAATTCACAAGAGAAGAGTAACCTTATGACGAATAAAATACGTTCTGCCATCATTGCCGAAGGAGGAGGGCAAAAAGGGATCTTCACTGCCGGCGTTTTAGATGCCTTTTTAGAAAAAAAATTCACCCCATTTGATTTAAAGGTAGGCGTGTCAGCAGGGGCACAGAACCTAGCAGCCTATTGCGCCAGAGCCAGACAATATGCCCAAACGGCCATTGAGTCCTTGACTACTGAGCAGCAATTCTTTCGCCCCGCGCGTTTTTTCACTGGTGGCAATGTGATTGACTTAGACTGGTATTTTCACCAGGTTGAACACAATGGTAAGGTTCGCTTCCCAACCGAGCCTAATAACCTTACCCCAGACAGTAATTTTTATGCGGTTGCCAGCCATCATGAATCGCTTGAGCCTCACTACTTGCATACTTGGCATGACAACATGCTCAATCATTTAAAGGCTTCCAGTGCTATTCCGTTTTTATACCGGCCCGCGGTTAAAGTACAAGGACATGGCATGATGGACGGTGGCGTTGCCGATCCACTCCCTGTACGCTGGGCACACAGTAAAGGAGCAAAAGATATCTGGGTGATTCGTACCATCGAAGCCCATGATGATGGCAAGATGCCAGTACTTGAACGGTTAAAACCCATTATGCGCAAAGTAAAGCAATCACCGCGAATGTTTGAAATGTATCAACACTATCAGAGCCGCTATGCTGATGCCGTAGAGTTTATGAATGCGCCACCTGAGGGGGTTAACGTGATACAAATTGCGCCAACTCGGCCATTGGAATCCATGATCCTAGGCTCTAGCCCTGAGACTCTAAAGTCAGATTATCAATTGGGTTTTGAACTGGGGCTAGACGCGGTAGATAAATGGCGCAAAACAGTCGAAGTGGATGCCGCAGTTTAGCAGCAAGACAATAGTAAAAGATTCATACTACAAAGCATTGCAGCTACTATCAAAGCTGCAATGCCCAGAGCTTAACGCTATTGCTTGCGGATTGATATTGAAGTGGCTTCAATATCGATTTTGCCTTGTTTAAATAGGCCGCCGATGGCCTTTTTAAAGTTGGCTTTTGAGGTCGAGAACATGCGCTTAATCGCCTCTGGATCTGACTTATCCCCAAGTGGTAGATAACCACCACTTTCTTCTAGTTTGGCATAAATGGTTTCACCTAAATCCTTTACTTTTCCGATCCCAGGCTTTTCTAGCACTATGTCTATTTTGTCTTCATCGTGGATGGTTTTGACAAAGCCTTTCATGCGTTGACCAATGTACATGCGTTTAAACACATCATTGAAAAACACCAAACCAAAATGCGCTTCATTGACGATAACTTTATAGCCTAAATCGGTCTTGGCGGCGACAATGAGGTCCACTTCCTCAAACTTGCCGTATGTTGGGGTCGATTTATTTAAAAATTTCCCTAACGCACTGGAAGCACAAATACGCTGACTTGCTTTATCAAGGTAAAGGCGTACCAAATAGCTATAGCCATCGCGCATTTTTGGTTTTTGTTCATTGAAAGGCGCTAACACGTCTTTTTCAATGCCCAAATCCATAAACGCGCCCACTTTGTTAATTTCTTTCACCCGCAGCAAGGCAAATTCACCTACTTGCGCCAGTGGCTTTTTGGTGGTGGCAGTGGCATGGCCAAGGTTGTCGAGATAGATGAATACCTCAACGGAATCGCCTTCCTCACAGTGGGTTGGGACCTCTGTGCGAGGTAAAAATACGTCACCAAGCTCACCGCCATTTAAATAAGCACCTTCAGCGCTAAGTTCTTCGATGGTGAGCAGTTTAATTTCGCCTAACATGATTATTCCTCATCGCTTTGTGGTTTGGGTTTACGGCGTAGTGGCATTGAACCATCAATATCGATAGGTGGTGCAATGGGCTTTTTCACTACCGGCTTGTTAGGCTTTTTCGCCTTGGGCTTACGCTTAGGTTGATCTGCCTCTTTTACTGGGCGTTTTTTACTTTGCTGTGGCTTTTGCTTAAAGCCTTTAAATTTGCCTACTAGCTCTGGTATTTCTTTAAATGGCAATGGCTCATCAAGATAATTTTTGATGGCTACATAACTGTCCCAGTCTTTTGGTCCCACTAAAGAGATTGCAGAGCCTTTGAAGCCAGCACGACCAGTACGGCCAATTCTATGGACATACTCTTCGGCTTGTTTAGGTAAGTCAAAGTTAATCACGTGCGTAACCGACAACAGATCCAGACCACGTGAGGCCACATCTGTGGTGACCAACACTTTATAGATACCACGACTAAAACTATCCATAATATCTAGACGTTTGTTTTGTGGCATCTCACCAGACAAAGCAATGGCCTTAATACCCATGTCATTTAATAGCTTACTTAAACGCTCTGTGTCGTTACGTGTTGCGGTAAAAATAATCCCTTGGCCGAGATCGTCTTGGCTTATAAAGTGTTTAAGCAGGGCTTCTTTATGATCTAAGTGATCGGCAAAATAGACTGCCTGTTTGATGTCCTCGTGTTGCTGGTGGGCATTACTTAGCATAATACGCTTTGGTGAACGCAATAATTGCCTAGAAGAGGCGTCGACTTGTTTATGATCTAACGTCGCCGAAAAGAGTAAGGTTTGTCGTTGACGGTGATCGGCTGAGTCATTAATCACGTCGAGCTGCTGTTCAAACCCTAAGTCAAACATTCTGTCGGCTTCATCAAAGATTAACAACTCTAGACCACTGAGGTATAACGAGCGGTTCTCTATGTGATCGGCAATTCGCCCTGGCGTACCAATGACAAAGTGCGGGTCTTTGCGTAATGCCTTGACTTGGTCATTGTAGTTTTCCCCGCCCAGAACCTTACATACTTGAATATTGCTACCGGCACATAAAGCGCGGCATTCAGAAAATACTTGAGTAGCCAATTCACGAGTCGGGGCAACAATCACAACCCGGGGATCACGTTTACTTAGCGCTTTGTTTTTCATTACTCGTTGCACCGCCGGTAATAAAAACGCCAAGGTTTTCCCGGAACCGGTTTTCGACTGTGCGAAAACGTCATGTCCTGCTAATGCCGTTGGGATGGCGTGCGCTTGGATCTCGGTCGGTTCCGTGATCCCTTGGTGGGCTAGCTGTTGTTCTAGGCGCGAGTCAATCCCAAGTTCAGTGAATCTCAAGTCAATTTCTCCAAGTCTTGAATTTTAATAACACGCAATTATACCAAAGCATAGACCCTCTCGGATATAGCATTTGTGTTTTTTGCATTTCAAGTAAAAATCCGTAAAATACGCGCCTCAGCGCCGGGTTTGCGACTCGGTTTTCAAGTTTTACATGTCGTGGTGTTTGATATGTAAGCGAAACAAAGCTTAAAACTAGGAAATATCAATGTCAGAACAATACGTTGTTTGTGCTATGTACAAGTTTGTCTCTTTACCAAATTACCAAGAGATCAGACAGCCTCTTTTAAATGTGATGGAAGTCAACGAAGTACGCGGCACGCTATTACTTGCCGAAGAAGGCATTAATGGTACGGTTGCGGCTAAGCGTGAAGGTATCGATGCACTGCTTGCGTGGCTCGACAAACAGCCCGGCTTAGAAAACATAGTCACCAAAGAATCCTTCGATGAAACCTGTCCTTTCTATCGCACCAAGGTAAAACTGAAAAAAGAAATCGTTACTATGGGTGTGCAGGGCATCGACCCTAAAGAAGTGGTGGGTACCTATGTCAAGCCACAAGAATGGAACGACCTGATCTCCGACCCTGATGTTGTTCTGGTTGATACTCGTAATGATTATGAAATTGAGATTGGTACGTTTAAAAACGCCATCGATCCGAAAACGAAAACTTTCCGCGAATTCCCAAAGTGGGCAAAAGAGAATCTCAATCCAGAGCAACACAAAAAAGTGGCGATGTTTTGTACCGGAGGTATTCGCTGCGAAAAGTCAACGGCTTACATGAAAGAGCAGGGCTTTGAAGAGGTGTATCATCTTGAAGGTGGAATATTGAAATACCTTGAAGAAGTGCCAAAAGAAGAAACCATGTGGGAAGGGGAATGCTTTGTGTTTGATAACCGCGTTGCGGTTGATCACGATCTAAACAAAGGCTCATACGACCAATGTCATGCTTGCCGTATGCCGATTACGGAAGACGAAAAGCAAAGTGATGAATACATGGAAGGGGTGTCTTGTCACCACTGCTATAAAGACTTAACCGCTGAGCAAAAGGCACGTTTTGCTGAACGGCAAAAACAAATTGAATTGGCAAAACAACGCGGCGAAGGTCACATAGGCCACGAAGCGCAAGAAGCCATACGCAAACGTAAAGAAGAAAAATTGGCGCAAAAAGAAGCGCAGCGAAAATCCAGCTAATCAATAGCGTTAATAAGGGCCTTCGGGGCCCTTTTTTATTATCTCTGTAAACCAGATTGGCTGTGGTTGCCGTTGTAATAATGACAGTGAGGCATTGAAAACTAAAAACACAATTATTACTGGCATGGTCGTAGCAGTGTTGGTTATAATTCGCCCCAAAATTGCAATCGAGGCGTAGTAAAAGGTGCAGCAGGTTCACTTCACAACTCAACATTTAATCGCGCAACAGGCTCAGTCTATCAAGACCGCCGCAGAGTTATTGACTCAAGGAGAGTTAGTGGCGGTTGCCACAGAGACAGTGTATGGTCTGGCTGCGGATGCGCGACAACCTGAAGCGGTGAAGAAAATTTTTGCCGCCAAGGGACGTCCTGCCGATCATCCTCTGATTGTGCACGTTGAAAACGCAGCTGAGGTAACCAAGTGGACGGAAAGCTTACCTGGCTATTTTAATGCCTTAGCTACGGCTTTTTGGCCTGGGCCGCTCACCATAGTGGCTAAAAAAGCAGCGCACGTCAGCAGTATTGTGACTGGTGGTCATGATACCGTGGGTATTCGGGTGCCGAACCACCCAGCAATGCAAGCTTTGTTGGCACAAGTAAAAACAGGCTTAGCAGCGCCTTCAGCCAATCCATATAAAAAAATAAGCCCAACTACTGCTGAGCAAGTGTTGTTTGGGTTAGACTCGAAAATTGCCGCGGTGCTTGATGGCGGCCCCTGTGAAGTGGGTTTAGAGTCGACTATCCTTGATATTAGCGGTGAGGCTCCGCGAATATTGCGTGCTGGACCAATAACCAAGCAGCAGCTCGAATCCGTATTGGCTGTGGAAGTTGCAGAGCCTGCAGTGCATAGTGTTGCTGTGCCTGGTAACGTAAAAGCGCACTATCAACCCAACAAAAAGCTCACGCTTGTTGACAGCCCACAGTTAATTGACACATTGCGCGCTGGGGTAGCGACAAACACAGGCATACTGTTTTACAGCCAAGCTGTGGCAAACACCATTGCCGCGACACAACCGCCTGGTCATTTGATTGATTTGAAATTAGCGCAACATAAGCCTGCTTATGCTCAAGGTTTGTATTATGGTTTGCACCAGTTAGATCAATCTAATGCCGTTGAAATCCTATTAGAAGCACCACCGAAAACGCCTGAGTGGCGCGATGTTAATGACCGATTAATGCGTGCCGCGGCGCAATAATAACCAAAACGCGTGCTTATAAGGCGCGCGTTCTTTACATAACTTTACCTTACTTTACATATGCTTATCTGCTTAACAAGCCTTTTATCCCTGATCCTGTAATTTATCGCAACTTAACTGTGAGCTATCGAATAATTAATCTCGTATTGACCACTATACTGATACACTTAATACAGCAAAAACAATTCACAAATACAAGGTAAGTATGTCGACTTTCAAATCTACGTTATTGCTTACGGTGTTGCTTTTTGTTAGCACAACACTGTATGCCAGACCCGCTCAGGTTATTGCTGAGCCATTGCAGTTTGAGCGCAGTAGCCAACGCATTGAGGTGGTGGGAAACTCCGAAGCACTACAATCGGTAACCCTATATCCAGCCATAGGGGATCGGGTGACTGCGGTGCACTTTAAACCCGGCGACCAAGTTAAAGCAGGCCAGTTGCTAGTGGAATTAGACTCGCGGCGGCAAAAGGCGGCATTACAGGAAGCTAAAATCCTGTTAAAAGATGCCCAGCGGACGGTTGACCGGCTCACTGACAGTCAAAAACGCGGCGCAGTGCCAGTCAATGAATTAGACCAAGCCATCACTCAGCGGGATTTAGCTCAAGTGGCAGTTACCCAAGCTGAAAATGAATTACAAGACCGCCATGTGGTCGCCCCTTTTGATGGAGTAATGGGCCTAACGGATGTTGAAGTGGGAGATAGAATAACCACCCAAACAGCCATTGCCACCATCGACAACTTTAACCAACTGTATGTTCAGTTTGCAGCCCCCGAGTCGGCATACTCGATGTTAGAGCAAACCCAGCAGGTGATGCTGACACCATGGAATGACGGTCAAACCAAAATTGCCGCCGAGATAGCTCAGGTCGACTCTCGGATAAACCCCAGCGATCGCACGTTACGAGTTAAAGCGGTGTTTAATAACCAAAACCAAGCCTACCTACCTGGGATGAGTTTTCGCGTGGCACTGACATTACAAGGTGAGGAATACGCCGTTATACCAGAAGCGGCGTTACTCTGGGGAGCCACTGGTCCTTATGTCTGGAAAGAAGTGGACGGTAAAGCGAAGCGCATCGATGTTAAAATACAACAACGTTTAGCCGGTCGATTATTGGTTGAAGGGGATCTGGCCGCCCAAGAAATGTTGGTTGTTGAGGGCGTTCAGCGACTGAGAGCAGGTCAAGAGTTGGCAATCAATAACGCGATAGCGAAGGATTAGTCATGACCAAGCCGGATATTTCACAAATACAAGATCTTCCATCAATGGCGATCCGTCGCCCGGTTCTAATAGTAGTATTAAATCTGCTTATCATTATTGCTGGTATTGCTGCTTTAGCTGGCGTAGAAGTCAGAGAGCTGCCCGATGTCGATAGGCCGCGCTTGACGGTATCGGCTTCATTTCCAGGTGGCTCGCCAGAAACGGTTGATACCGAAGTGACCAGTAAGCTCGAGGGCGCTGTAGCTCGAGTCAGTGGGGTGAAAACCATCCGAGCGCAAAGTGAAGAAAACAGTGCTCGGATCGTGGTGGAGTTTCGTCCAGGAGTCAACTTAGACGATGCCGCTAACGAAACCAGGGAATCGGTATCACGAGTGCAACGTGATTTACCTGAGGAGGTTGAGCGGGTATCAATCATTAAAGCAGACAACGATGCTGAAGCCGTGGTATCTCTGACGGTGAGTAGCAGTTCATTGACCCTTGAAGGGTTAACAGAGCGGGTCGAAAAAGATTTGGCCCCGCAATTTTTAACCATTCCAGGGGTAGCAGATGTCAGGCTCAATGGTGACCGTGAACGAGTGCTACGGGTAAGGATTGATCCATTAAAACTCACCAGCTACAACCTCACAGTCCCAGATATCGCACAAGTGTTGCGCCAAGCGCCCTTTGATGTGCCTGCGGGCAGTTTAAAATCCGACGACCAACAAGTGATTGTTCGTGCCGATGCGACATCGATTACCGCAGAGCAGGTGGGTAACATCATTATTCGCGGGGATACTCGTATCGCCGATGTCGCTTCTGTGTACTTTGGACCGGCAGACCCACGTTCTATGGTGCGTTTAGATGGTGAGCCGGTGATTGGCCTTGAGATTATTCGCCAAGCACAGTCCAATACCATAGAGATATCTGATGAAGTATTGGCCTTGGTAGAAAAGAGCAAGGTGCGGTTTCCCGATCTAGAGCTCTTTGTCACCGCAGACGATGCCCAGTTTATCCGCAGCTCAGTAGACGAAGTTCTGAACTCATTACTTATCACTATTTTATTGGTTATTTTCACTCTCTGGGTGTTTATAGGCTCATGGCGCGCTACATTAATTCCTGCCTTTGCTATCCCTGTTGCCTTGGTTGGTTCATTGGCGTTAATTTGGGGCTTAGGCTTTTCGGTTAACATACTTACGCTATTGGCGCTGGTGTTGGCCACTGGGTTAATCGTCGATGATGCCATTGTGGTGAGCGAAAACATCCAACGCCGTCGTGGCGAGGGGATTGGCCGTCGAGCCGCGGCAGTTCTAGGGACTCGAGAGGTATTTTTTGCGGTTGTGGCTACCACTGCGGTGTTGGCTGCGGTGTTTATTCCCATTGCCTTTTTACCCTCAACCGCGGGTAAGTTATTCCGTGAGTTTGGTGGTGTGTTGGCGGGGGCTGTGATCATATCCTCTTTCGTAGCCTTATCTTTGGTGCCGGCGTTAACGTCAAAGCTGAAGTTAAAGCAAGACGGCAAAAAACACCTATTTTCGAGTCTTGGCAATTCATTGGCGGGTGTTTATCAGCGCAGTATCCACTGGGTGTTAAGTCATGCTTGGCTTACCCTTGGCGTATTCATTATGATTGCCGGCGCGTCCGGTGCGCTCTATAGCCAATTAGACAATGAGTTACTGCCAACAGAAGATCGCGGCAAAATCAGAATTTTTGCCCGCGGCCCAGATGGCGTTGGCTTAAACTTTATGGACCGCCAAGCGAAGCAAATGGAAGACATACTATTACCCTTTGTAGAAAGCGGTGAAATAGAGTCGATTTATACGGTAGTGGGGCAATGGGACCCAAATATTGTCTTTATTACTGTGCCTTTGAAGCATTGGGATGAGCGGCATTTCTCACAGCAAGAAATCATCGACAAAATCCGAGGGCCACTTGGCAATATTCCAGGGGCACCGGCACGGGCTTTTGGCGCCAACAGCTTAAATTTACGTGGCCAAGGAGGCGGCATTGAAATTGCGCTTTTAGGTAATGACTACTTAGAAATATTCAAAGCGGCGCAAAGTTTTGCTGCAGCGGTTGAACAGCAAATGCCTGAAGTGGCGCCCGTGCAAATTTCCTATCAGCCTTCGCAACCACAGTTACGAGTGAATATCGATAGGCGCAGAGCTGAAGAGCTTGGCGTGAGTTTAAGTGATATTTCCACCACGCTTAGAGCGGCTATCAATGGCGATGATATTGCAGACCTTAATGTCGGCGATCAATCGATCCCAATTATGTTGCAGTCGCAAAATCATACTATTAAAGATCCCAGTGATTTAGCCAATTTATACGTTGGTGGCCGTGATGGTAATCTAGTGCCACTAAGCAGCTTGGCAGTGATTGTTGAGGAAGGTGTGGCAGCTGAGCTGGAGCGGCATGCACAGCGACGCAGTATTGAAATTGATATGAAACAACCTGAAGACATGCCAATGGCTGAGGTAGTCAATAAACTACGGCAACTGGCTGATCAGGAGTTACCTGATAGCGTGACATTGGCATTCAAAGGCGAGGCATTAACGTTTGAAGAAACCGCAAACGAAGTGATGTTAACCTATGTTTTGGCGTTCGTTATTGTGCTATTGGTTTTGGCCGCACAATTTGAGAGCGTTAATAGCGCCGTGGTGGTGATGATCACGGTGCCGTTTGGCATTACCTCGGCTATTTTAGCGCTATACCTTACTGGCACATCGTTGAATATCTATTCCCAGATAGGCTTGGTGATGTTAATTGGTCTTATTGCAAAAAATGCCATCTTGCTGGTGGAGTTTGCTGATCAGCTCAGGGATAAAGGTCGCACTGTCCGTGAAGCGGTGGAGCAAGCGGCAATCATTCGTTTAAGACCTATTATGATGACCCTAGTTTCTACCTTACTCGGGGCGCTGCCATTGATTTTATCGGTTGGCGCTGGCGCTGAGTCGCGTAATGCCATTGGTTGGGTGGTGTTTGGCGGACTTGGTTTGGCGGTGTTATTTACCCTTTACCTCACACCTGTGGTTTATTTGGGATTAGCACGATTTACCAAGCCTAGAGCCGATGAAACCAAAATGTTGGTCAATGAGCTAGATAAAGCAGACAGTTAGAACTGAGACCTGTACACTGTTAACAATAAGCGCGGCTTTGGCTGCGCTTTTTTTATGCAGCCATTAATGTGGCGCTAACGGCTTAAATGATAAATTGAACTGAACTTTTTATTATCAAAACTGTCAGAGCCGATGTGGTTGTTTTATAGCCAGTAAATTTGCTACTCTTAAGCAGTAAATCCTGTTTTCTATAACAATAAGAATAAACCAGCTAATTGAAAGAAGAAGTGCCATGGGTAATTTATTTTTAAAAGAGCGGGAAAATTGGACAGCTTGGATTATATGGAGCCTAATTGGTTGCGCGGCAACCATAGCGCTTTCCAATTACACAAGCCAAACCTGGATGGGTTTAATTGCACCTATTGCAATTGTAGGTTTGCTAACAACATGGATGAGTTACACTAAGCGGTTTGATTTTTCGCGTGCGTTCAAAGTATTGAGCACAGTGGTATTGGTGTCGTCAATACCGGTTATTGTGGAAAAAGCCTTGCCTGCCAAAAATACGGTAGTCGGTGTAATTGACTCTGGGATAATCGTTATCGCCATGGTCGTGGCCTCGTGTGTGTTCGCATTTTTAGCCAAAAGGCCAAAACAGTATTACTAGAATACCTAAATTGGCGCAAATTTCATGCAACTAAGTACAGTTTTTTAAAATAGTGCTTTACTTTTTTTCGTTCTCTGCATAAAATGCGCGCCAACAACGGAGAGATGGCTGAGTGGTTGAAAGCACCGGTCTTGAAAACCGGCATACGTTAATAGCGTATCTAGGGTTCAAATCCCTATCTCTCCGCCACCTCATTCCCAAAACCGCCTCTAATTGGCGGTTTTTTTCGTTTGGAGCGTGTATGTCAGTAGTTAATAATATCAGAGTCATCAAGCACAGTTCATTGTGGATTGGTTTTAGTTATTTCTACTTAAGTGGCCTAACCATGGCATTAACACTTTCTATTGACGCTCAAGCGGAGCCCAGCTTAGTCACCTTGTTATTACATGCCTTTTTATTTAACTGCTTGGTCGGGCATTTAATCACCAAATATGAAACCCGGTGGCCGTATTTAGCCAGTGTGGTGATTGCCTTAATGGCAATCGTTGGCTTTGGTCACTATTTTATTGGTTCACTGAGTCATTACAGTGATGAAATGAACTTAGGCCTGGTGTTATTACTTCCTTTTGCTACTTATGTCATGGATAAGATAAAAGACTATGCTGAGCAGAGCGTTAAGTAATTTTTACCTTTGCCAAGCAAATTATCATTTAAGTTCTTTCCTGTATTACTTCGCTGCTCGATAAACCAGCAACCACGGTATCTTGCAGCCACTGCTTGTGATATAATCGCAACTTCATCTTTAAGCAAAAATATGGAAAGAGTATGTCTCAATTCAACACAGACGCAGAGAAAGCAAGTTACGGTATTGGTTTACAAATGGGTGAACAGCTAAAAGCCAACCCTTTTGAAGGCCTTAACCTAAACTCAGTATTCGAAGGCATGAAAGATGCTTACGCTGGCGAAAGCTTCCGCGTTGAAATCCCTGAGATCCAAGCAGCATTTGAAAAAATTAACGCTGAAATTCAAGCTCGTCGCGAAGAAGAAGCAAAAGTATTGGCTGCTGAAGGTTTAGCGTTCCTAGAAGAAAATGCTAAGCGTGCAGAAGTAACTGTTACTGAGTCTGGTTTGCAATACGAAGTTGTTGAAACAGGTGATGGTGATAAACCAGCTGAAGATTCAAAAGTACGTGTTCATTATCACGGTACTCTTATCAATGGCACTACGTTCGACAGCTCTTATGAGCGCGGCCAGCCAGCAGAATTCCCAGTAAATGGCGTGATCAAAGGCTGGACTGAAGCATTGCAGATGATGACTGCAGGTTCAAAATGGCGTTTATATGTACCGCATGAACTGGCTTACGGTGAGCGCGGCGCTGGTGCAGCAATCGCACCTTTCTCAACACTGGTATTTGATGTTGAGCTATTAGACGTACTTTAATCGTCTATCTTAGGATGAGTCCTTAGCGACTCATCCTACGCCATATTATTTCAGATCTTACCTCTATCCCTGACTTATTCCCCCGACATTTGCCATAGCCCCTTAATACCAATTCGCTTAATTAAGTGGTATCAGCCATAAAAAAAGCCCCCAATTGGGAGCTTTAAAAAGTCGTATGTTGCCAGTTTAGTAGGTGGCACTGCCTTTAGTACGTGGGAACGCGATCACGTCACGTACGTTACCCATGCCGGTTACATAGGCAACTAAGCGTTCAAAGCCCAAGCCAAAACCAGAGTGTGGTACTGTGCCATAGCGACGTAGATCACGATACCAGCTGTAATCTTCTTTGTTTAAGCCCATTTCTTCTAAACGCGTATCAAGCACATCAAGGCGTTCTTCACGTTGTGAGCCACCAATGATTTCACCAATACCAGGTGCTACTACGTCCATTGCTGCAACGGTTTTACCATCTTCATTCTGGCGCATATAAAATGCTTTAATGTCGCGAGGGTAGTTCTTAATAACCACAGGTGCATTAAAGTGCTCTTCGGCTAAATAACGCTCGTGCTCAGACTGTAAGTCCACGCCCCATGCAACAGGGAACTCGAACTTTTTGCCGCAGTTTTCTAAAATGGTAATGGCGTCGGTGTAGTCCACTTGTGCGAAATCTTTTTCGATGAAAGCCTCTAAGCGGTTGATGGCGTCTTTTTCAATGCGTTGTGCAAAAAACTCCATGTCGTCGCGACGCTCGTCAAGGACCGCTTTGAACACATACTTCAGCATGTTCTCAGCAAGGGCGGCAATATCATCTAAATCAGCAAATGCCACTTCCGGCTCAACCATCCAAAACTCGGCAAGGTGGCGAGAGGTGTTCGAGTTTTCAGCACGGAAAGTAGGGCCAAAGGTGTAAATTTTTGATAGTGCGCTGGCGTAAGTTTCGCCATTGAGCTGACCTGATACGGTTAAGAAGGCTTCTTTACCAAAAAAGTCTTCTCTGTAATCGATATCACCTTTGTCAGTGCGTGGCAGATTGTTCATGTCTAAGGTTGAAACCCGGAACATTTCACCTGCGCCTTCGCAGTCACTGGCTGTAATGATTGGGGTGCTGATCCACTGGTAACCATTTTCATGGAAGAAGCGGTGGATTGCTTGTGAAAGACAGTTACGAACGCGAGTAACGGCACCTATGACGTTGGTACGAGGGCGCAAATGCGCGTGCTCGCGAAGGTATTCAATGCTGTGACGTTTCGCCGCCATAGGGTAAGAGTCTGGGTTTTCTACCCAGCCAAGCACTTCCACGCTATTGGCTTGAATTTCAAATGACTGACCTTTACCTTGTGATGGCACCAAAACGCCAGTCACGGCCACTGAACACCCAGCAGTTAGACGAGTCACTTCGTCATAATTATTCAGCGAATTAGGGACTACGGCTTGAATTGGGTCAAAACAAGAACCGTCATGGACGGCTAGAAATGAAATGCCTGCTTTAGAATCACGTCGTGTACGGATCCAGCCTTTGATTGTAACCTGGCTATCAACCGCAACGGTGCCTGCTAGTAGCTCCGTTATCGCTGTGTGGCTCATCTTTACTCCAAATGAATTTATTTATTATCTTAAAATAAAAGACTGTGTGTCTTATTGTCATGTAAACCGTATATTACCTGCGATGCGCCAATAAAAAAACACTGAAATGGAAAAAACTCATGCTATTTCTGACCGCAATGACCGCTAAGGCCATGATTAATTTTCTAATCTGTGGCATTATCTTTGTCAGTTTATAAAATTTGCACAGTTTACATAGAGAGTGGTGACCAAAATTCAATGAAACAAGTTTTTATTTTGCGAGGCTTACCCGGCTCAGGGAAGTCGCACTACGCCCAAACCTTAGCCGATGACTTAGTGGCTGGGGACGAAACTCAGTATTTTATTTGCTCCACCGATGATTTTTTTACCAGCCATAATGGTGAATATCGTTTTGATAAAACCCGCTTACCAGAATACCACAACCTCAACCTGGCTCGCTTTATTAACGCTTTAGCAGAAGGGATCCCTTTGGTGATTGTCGATAATACCAATATTAAAAAATGGGAGTTTGTGGCGTATTCGGCTGCGGCCGCGGCCATGGGGTATCAAGTAAAAGAGGTGATTGTAGGCGAGATTAAAGACAAGTCGCTACAGCACCTGTATGCGAAAAGAAATAGCCACCGAGTGGGGTTAAAAACCATTTCTAAAATGGCGCACTTATTTGAGTGGTAAATAGGTGATAGTAAGACGAAATAGGGCATAACCGCGCAGAGCTGCTGATACAAAAAGGGGGATCTGATATCCAGAGCCCCCTTTATTATTGCGAACTTTACGCCGTGGTTGCCATTACATGGCTTCGTATTCATCCTGCCAGAAGAACTTTTCTTCACCAAAAGCGGGTTTTAAATCATCGAGCCAGTGGGCGTTTTCATCATACTTAGCAAAGAAAGGACGCTGCACCCAATCTGGGTTTCTGGCTTGAATAAAGCGTAGTACAAACACCTTCTCACCGGCAATCTCGCTGACGCCAGAGACTTCGACTTTACCTGGCCCTGCGCTCATCGATGGCCCACGCACGGTGCGGCTTACGCCAGAGACTTGTTTATAGGCTTCGCGGAAAATTTCCCAGGTTTTATGCAGTGGTATTTCAAAATAACGCTTAGCACCCGTATCACGTTCAATAAACATGTAGTAAGGGATCATGCCAAGTTGAGTTTGCTCTTTCCACATTTCTGCCCACATATCAGAATCAACATTAATGTTGTTCAGTAGCGGAGCTTGGGTGCGGATCTGTGCGCCAGTCTTACGGATGAGCTTAATGGCTTCACGTGTGACGTCAGTACGCAGCTCTTGCTTGTGGTTAATGTGTGCCATAATAGAGACGTGCTTACCAGCGTCGACAAGATCTTTTAGTAGCTTCAATAACTCTTGGGCATCGGGGTCGGTAACATATCGAAATGGCCAGAAGGTTAACGATTTAGTGCCGATACGGATGGTACGAATATGGTCAAAGCGCGGCTCTTTTAATGCTTCGAGGTAGTTCTTAAGTTTTACGGTGCGCATCACCATAGGGTCGCCACCGGTCATCAGTAAATCAGTGACTTCTTTGTGCTCTGCTAGGTAGTTGTGCAGCAGTTCAGCGTCGTTGTTATTAAAGCGAGTTGCTTTACCAACAAACTGTGCCCAACGGAAGCAGAAAGTACAATACGAGTGACAATACTGACCCTGTGATGGAAAGAATAACACCGTTTCTTTGTATTTATGCTGGATACCGTCAACCCGTTCACCGTCGTATTCAGGAACGTTCTTTTCCATTTGCCCAGCAGGGTGTGGATTTAACTTTTGACGGATCTCTGTGGCTAAATTGAATACTTCTTCAGGTGTATGATCACGGCTAAGTAAGTCAGCCATTTGCTCATAAGACTCATCATCTAGCATTCCGCGCTGTGGGAAAGTAAGTTGAAACACAGGATCGTTGGGTACTCTATCCCAATCAATCAACTCTTCAATAACAAAATTATTTACACGAAATGGAAAAACGTTAGCGACCACCTTCATTTGAAAACGTAGGTGTTCAGGCAATTTATCAAGCTGTTCAATCTTATCGATTTGACGATGCTGATAGACTGTGAAACGAGGTGGCTGATAAGCTTCAGCGGGCTGCAATTGGACGGTTTGCTGCATATCTATTTTGTCTCTTTCTCACTTGCAAATAATAAAAGCCGCCATACTAACATGTAGAATATGACAATTCAGGTCGAAGCGCCGAAAAGTAGCAAAAAAGACAAATTTATTCGAAAATATTCATTAGTTAGAGGGAATTTTTGCCACCCATGGTTATTAAATCAGCGTGGTGGCAAAATAATCTCATGCTATGATCAGAACTGCTGCTCAGAGAGGGCGCCATAAATGGCATCCGCGAGTGTTTCAATATCACTATCACTGGTGATGTAAGGCGGCATAATGTAAACAAGCTTACCAAATGGACGGATCCAAACGCCTTTAGAGACAAAGTAAGCTTGGATCTTGGCAACATCCACAGCCTGTTTTAACTCCACCACCCCAATAGCACCTAAAATACGCACATCAACTACCACGTCCAGTGAGCGACAGCGTTCAAGCGCCGCTAATGCGGTTTCAATTCGGGCTATGTTTTCCAGTGTTGAAGGTTGGCGGATCATTTCCACGCTAGCAATGGCCGCTGCACAAGCTAAGGGGTTGGCCATAAAAGTAGGACCATGCATCAACACTTTGGCTTCGCCTTGACTAATGCCTATGGCCACCTCGGAGGTGGTGAGGGTGGCTGCTAAGGTCATCATGCCCCCAGTTAACGCTTTGCCAAGACACATAATGTCTGGCGCAATCCCAGCATGTTCACAGGCAAACATTTTACCTGTGCGAGCAAAGCCTGTGGCAATTTCATCGGCAATGAGTAACACATCGTATTGATCACAAAGTCGGCGCAATGCCACTAGGTAATCGGGGTGATAAAAGTTCATGCCGCCGGCGTTTTGCACTATGGGCTCGATAATAAATGCCGCCACGTCTTGGTGATGCTGAGCAAAGGCCAGCTCTAACGCTGCTATTTCATCCTGGCATTGGCTGCCATAAAAGTTGCTTTGCGGGGCGGCGACAAAAACCTGCTCAGGTAAAAAGCCTTGATACATACTGTGCATGGAGTTAACCGGATCGCACACACTCATGGCAGCAAAGGTGTCGCCATGATAGCCTTTTTTTGCTGTCATTATTTTGTTTTTATTGCGTTTTCCTTGACTAAGCCAGTATTGGATAGCCATTTTTATTGCTACCTCAACACTGACTGAGCCACCATCGGCAAGAAACACCTTGTCTAATTTCTCTGGTGTCATAGCCACTAATAAGCGACAAAGTTCAACCGCAGGGCGGTGGGTTAAGCCACCAAACATGACGTGGCTCATGCTATCCGCTTGCGCTTTCACTGCAGCAACCAGTTTCTCATGGCCGTAACCATGCACAGCACTCCACCAAGAAGCCATACCATCAATTAAAGACTCTCCTGTAGCCAGTTCAATGCGGTTACCTTGAGTTCTGCTAACGGGGTAAACGGGCAGTGGGTCAATCATCGATGTGTACGGGTGCCAGATGTGCTGACGGTCAAAATCCAAATCTATTGGTTGTTTATTGTTCATATGTAAACCTAGGTGGTGTGTGCAACGTTGACAATACTAAGGCAAGAAGTAGACTAAGCCAATCACCGTCAGATTGTTTGGTCGAAATTTGTACCGCCTTGAGCCATCGGCGTTTGCGCGGTTACAGCACGACATTATTAGAAAGAGAAAAATTATGGAATTAGGCGCGCTTAGACACAATTGGACCCACGACGAAGTAAAAGCTTTGTTTACCATGCCGTTTAACGATTTACTGTTTCACGCCGCGAGCATCCATCGGAAGCACTTTAATCCTAACGAAGTACAAATTTCAACATTGCTATCAATAAAAACCGGCGCCTGCCCAGAAGATTGCAAGTACTGTCCACAGTCAGGGCACTATAAAACCGACCTTGAGCGTGAGCGCTTAATGGAAGTCGAAAAAGTGGTGCAGCAGGCTAAGCTTGCGAAAGAAAAAGGGGCCACGCGTTTTTGTATGGGAGCGGCTTGGTCTGATCCGAAAGACCGCGATATGCCTTACATTGCGAAAATGGTGAAAGAGGTGAAAGAGCTAGGCCTAGAAACCTGTATGACCTTAGGTAAACTAGACAATGACAAGGCGCATGAGCTGCGCGAAGCCGGCCTGGACTACTACAATCATAATTTAGATACCTCGCCGGAGTATTATCAGCAAATCATCACTACCCGTACTTATCAAGACCGACTTGATACCCTAGATCACGTCCGCGATGCCGGTATGAAAGTGTGCTCGGGTGGCATCGTTGGTATGGGTGAGCAGGCCTCAGACCGCTATGGCTTACTTATTCAATTAGCAAACTTGCCTAAACAGCCAGAAAGTGTGCCGATTAATATGTTGGTAAAAGTAAAAGGCACACCACTTGAGGACGTTGACGATTTAGATCATTTTGAATTTATTCGCACCATTGCGGTGGTACGGATCATGATGCCTCACAGTTACGTGCGTTTATCGGCAGGCCGTACAGCGATGAACGAGCAAATGCAGTCAATGTGTTTCTTTGCTGGGGCTAACTCGATTTTTTATGGTGATAAGCTACTTACCACAGAAAACCCAGAAGCCGATGCCGACATGAATTTAATTAAGAAATTGGGCATGAACCCAGAAACCCGTCATGACTACTCTGACGAAGCCTATGAGGCGTCGATCAGCTGCGCCATTGCTGATAAAGCAACGTCTGAGTTATTTTACGAAGCGCAGTAAATGGCCTTTGAATTCATCACAGAGGCTCTAGCTAAGCAACAGTCTGAAGGACTGCTTCGGCAACGTCAGGCCGTGGAGTTTGCTTCTGCACGAACCCTTACGGTTGCTGGTAAACGCTATATTAATTTTGCTAGCAATGACTACTTGGGGCTCGCTCATCACTTTGATGTAGCTGAGCTACCGGAGTTACACAGTGGCAGTCGGAGCTCGGCTTTAGTCACAGGTTATCTGGATATTCATCAACAACTTGAGTCTCGTTTATGTGAATTGCTGGGTTACCAAAAGGCCTTGTTGTTTGGCAGTGGCTTCAGCGCCAATTGCAGTGTGATAAAAACCTTGTTTTCGCCACTAAGCAAAGGCAATAATGCGGCCGTGTTTCAAGATAAACTCAATCATGCCAGTTTAATTGACGGCAGTTTAGCGGCCAATGCCAAACTGGAGCGTTTTAATCACAATGATAGCAACCATTTGCGAGCACGATTGGAGCGCTCAAACGCCCGTGATAAGTTAATTGTCACAGAAGGGGTGTTCTCAATGGATGGCGATGCTGCACCGCTTACAGAAATTGCTGCAATTGCCCAGCAGCATCAGGCTTGGCTGATGGTCGATGATGCCCACGGATTTGGCGTTGTAGGCGATGATGGCTTGGGTTCAACCAGCACTTTAACGCATAAACCAGAAATATTAATTATTACTTTTGGTAAGGCCATTGGCTGTCAGGGTGCCGCAGTGCTTGCCAGTGAAGCTGTGATTGATTATATGGTGCAATTTAATCGCGAATTTATCTATACCACAGCACTGTCGCCAGTACTGAGCGCCATTGCCTTAGCCCAGTTAGAGCGCCTTACTCAGGCACAAGAGCAACGCCAACGCCTCAGCGAAAACATTGCCTTATTTAAGTCACTAGCGATCAGTGCAGGGTTAGCGCTGCTACCAAGTGATACCGCAATTCAACCTGTTATATTGGGCAGCAGTGATAATGTCATTACGGCGCAACATGCATTGCAAGCGCGGGGCTTTTGGGTCGGCGCGATCCGGCCGCCAACCGTACCGCAAAACACGGCGCGGTTAAGAATAACCCTTACTGCAGCGCACCACCGCGACGACATAAGGGATCTCGTTGCAACACTCCAGGAGGTTGTTTAAGTATGTTACAACCCAACCACACGGCGCGTTGCTTCTCAAAAGCGGCAAGCGACTATAGCAATTGCGCAAGAGTACAAAAGCGTGCCGCAGAAGCACTATTAGCACGGTTGCATCACAGTAGAGCGGTTGCACGTGCTTACCCACGTTTAGTGGACTTAGGTTGCGGGCCACATCAAAATCACCCTGCTTTGGCTCCTTACTGTAGCCAATACGTAGGTTTTGATCTCAGCTTACTGATGTTACAGCAGGGCGGTCAAACCAGTGTTTGTTGCGATATGGATAAGCTACCATTGCAAGACGCAAGCGTAGATCTCATTTTTAGTAATTTTGCGATTCAATGGTCCGCTTGCACTGAGTCCTTATTGCTGCAAATGCATCAAGCGCTTAGGGCAAAAGGTAAAGTACTACTTAGCACTGTACTTGATGGCTCATTAAATGAAATCGCTACCGCTTGGCAGGGGGTCGATAGTTGTCATCACGTTAACCATTTTATGTCCTTTGATGAGTTAAAAACCTATGCCTTGCAGGCCGGCTTTAGCATAAATTGGCAGCGGCAAACCACCTTAATAGATAGTTATCCTTCGGCTTTGGCTGCGGTGCGCTCAGTGAAAAACATCGGTGGTAATGATGTTCGTGGCAATAATAAGCGCCAGGGTTTATTAGGCAAGGCTGGATACACTAAGTTATTGGCCAGTTATCCACGCTCAAACAGTGGCTTTGATGTCAGCTATGAAGTTGGCTTTTTGGAGTTAAGCAAATGAAACAGAGCTATTTTGTCACCGGCACAGACACGGAAGTTGGGAAAACCTATATCACCACATTACTGTTAAAACTGTTAGCCAAACATCAGTGTCGTGCCATTGGCTTTAAACCCATAGCAGCGGATGCCGAAGAAGCATTCGGTCAGCTGGTGAATGTGGATGCTATTAGCCTTATGGAAGCGGCAACGGTTCATGGCAAGTATGAGCAAATAAACCCCTATTGTTTTGCTCCTGCTATTGCGCCGCATATTGCTGCGCAGCAAGCCGGAATCAATATTACTTTAGCTAGGCTTAATCAAGGCTACGAGGAAATTCAAGGGTTAGGGGCAGACTATATTTTTACCGAAGGAGCGGGTGGTTGGGCATTGCCTATTAATGATAAAGACTATTTATACGATTGGGTACGAGAGCAAAACCTCCCCGTTATCCTAGTGGTGGGCATGAAGTTAGGCTGTTTGAACCACGCCTTACTCACCGCTGCTGCGATAAAACAGCAAGGATTAAAGGTGGTTGGCTGGGTTGCTAATCAAGTTGATCCGAACATGGCGGTGTTCGAAGAGAACGTCGCTAGTTTAACCGAGCGTTTACCTTGTCCATTGTTGGCATCGGCGCCATACAGTGAAGGCACACCCAAGCTAAAAATACACCAAGCTTTGCTGGATTTACTGGCACTGCCGTCGAGCAATAGCTAAACAAATAAAAGCGGCTAAAATGGCCGCTTTTGGCTATTAATCTGCTTGCCTATTTTGGTAGTTCGGCAACAGCTCTTCAACAATTTGCTTGGCGCTTATGGTGTAGCGAACCCCTGAAAACATCACTGAAGTATTCTCTTCAATTCCGGTGATCCCCGTTAATGTCCAACCCTCTCCACGCTCCGGGCAGTACACTTTGGTCGTTGGTGGGATAACAACAAAATCATCACTCATTTATTCGTTCCTAACTACTATGGCCAAAGGTAAGTGTGAGGGGCAGTATACGATAAATCATAAAGATCATAAATCTGAATAATAACTTGGTCGAATTGGTGCTATTATCTAAAAAAATTTCAAACCCATTTGATTATGGCCCTTACAACCGCGCGGCTGTTGCTGCGACCCATTACACACCGAGATAACTCGGCATTATTGCCTTTATTAAATCATGTCGCGGTTAAGCAGTTTAATGACTATGGTGATAATTTGTCTGCCACTGATTTAAAGTGCATGATCCAATTAGACATAGAAAGGCGACTGAATAACTGCGGTGGTCGTTTCGGTATATTCAGCAAACACCGTCTTAGTTTGTTAGGGAGCGTGGGTTTCTATCAAGAGCATGATAGTGAAGCGGGTATCAATATTGGCTATGAGCTAGCGCCAAACTACTGGGGCAAAGGAATTATGTACGAAGCCATTAGCGCTCTTTTTGCGCAGCGTAGTAAGTTACCATTTCAGCACAACACCGTATTTGCTCGAGTGCACCCAAACAACCTGCGTTCAAAAACACTCATCACCAGACTGGGCTTTAGCGAATTAACACAGCAACACGTATACCGCAAAGAGATAAACAACGTAGTCATTACAGAGAAAACGACAGCTCATTTATAGGAGCTGTCGTGTTAAGGCATTAAGAAAGAGCTTTGATGCGTTCATCCAGTGGCGGGTGTGACGCGAAAAAGTCAGCGATTGATTTGCCTGAAGCAATACCAAAGGCCATCATCGAGCCTTCGAGTTGTGATTCATGGTTGTACTTTAAGCGTTCTAACGCTGAGCGCATCTTGTGTGCACCAACTAAATCTGCGGCGCCTCGGTCGGCGGCAAACTCTCTTCTGCGACTAAAATAAGCCACCACGATAGAGGCCAAAATACCAAATAGGATTTGGAAAATCATATCGAAAATAAAGTAAGTCCAACTGCCGCCTGACTCTTCTTCATCGCTATTTAAAAAGTTATCGACAATGCCTGCCAACACTTTGGCAAAGAAAATAACAAAAGTATTGACCACGCCTTGGATCAAGGTCAGGGTGACCATATCGCCATTGGCAACATGAGAAACCTCATGAGCGAGAACCGCTTCAGCTTGGTCGCGGTCCATGTTGTTTAATAGCCCTGAACTGACCGCAACAAGACTGTTGTTTTTACTTGGCCCGGTAGCAAAGGCGTTGATCTCTGGGCTGTCGTAAATGGCTACTTCAGGCATAGCAATACCGACTTGTTGAGATTGTGCAGCAACCGTTGACACTAGCCAGTGCTCAGTCTCGTTTCGTGGTTGTTCGATGACAAAAGCACCAGTGGATTTTTTGGCGATCCATTTCGACATAAATAATGAAATAAAGGCACCGCCAAAACCAAATACTGCGGCGATGATCATGATGCCAGAATAGCTTCGGCTAGATATACCGAATACTGACATTAGAATAGATAACACCACACCCAGCACCAGCATAACTGCTAAGTTAGTGAGTAGGAAAAGAATGACGCGTTTCATGTTGACCTCGTTAAACATAAAAGAACAGAAGCAATTTTCCCAAGCACTTGCTTATTACTCCGTCTTAAGATGCTTTATATGTGCTGCAACATAAAAGCACAAGTTATTTTGTATGAATATTACATAAAGAACACATCATACATTTGCAACTAAGCAATCAATTTTAACTTCTGCGATAGGGTAGCAAGCATAGAATCAACAGAGCTGTTAGGATCGTTGAGTCCTTCTAACAGAGTCATAAAGTAACTATCCATCATTAGCGCGGCCTTTTCTGGCTGATAAGCTTGTTCGCTAAACAATAAAGATTTAAATAGCTCGAGTTGCTGCTGAAAAAAAGGCGCTTGCCAAATTAAGTTGCCCAGTAGCTCTTTGCTAAATTCGCGATGACTTAAATAAAACTGGTATAAGTGGCTTGCGTAATGACGCAGTTTTAATCTTGCGCTGTGTTGCTGATCGCTTTGCTTAGCACGTGCAATGATTGTGTCCAACTGCTGTAGCATTGCCACTTTTAAAATATCAAGCTTACTTGGAAAGTGGGAGAAAACGGTGCCCGATGCAACGCCAGCATGGTGTGCAATTTCACGACTAGTGGTGTCGGCATAGCCTTTTTGCTGAAATAAACTCCAGCCAGATTGGAGAATTTTATTTCTAGTTATTTCTCTTTTTTTCATAAGCTTATCTCTAATATCAAGTCTTATACTATACCACAAAATGGTAAAGGCAGGAGAATTACTTGCGTTAATTGAGCGTGCTCACTAAAATAAATGAGCACGTTCAATTTTATAAGGATAATACCATGAACATCTTGCCACAGCTAATTGGGTACTTACTATTTATTCCTTTTATCACTTTTTATAGTTTTATTTTGGGGCCAGTTTTAAAGTGTGTTTTGGTTCCTGGGGGGTTAGGCTTACTTGCAATTATCCTGGGTCCCAAGCAGTTTATTTATTACTACAAGCGTTCACACGCCAGTAAAATGCAAGCAAAAAAGTCTATTCAAGCTAAACCGTCATAAGCGCTAAGTAGATTCTTCGCATTAATGATGAACTTAGGTATAATAGCGACGGTATCTTTAACGGTAATCACTGCATTTTCAGCTCGCTGCTTTCTAAGCAGCAGTGGGCCAGACCGTATACTTTTGCAAGTAAACGCAGGGGAATAAGCCGCAGTTTATCGTTAGTTGGTAAGTATCGTTCAAAATTAGTCGAGGAATTATTATGACCGTTGGCATCATTATGGGCTCAAAATCGGATTGGCCTACCATGCAACATGCAGCCGAAATGCTGGATAAATTTGGCGTTGAGTATGAAACCAAAGTGGTCTCTGCACACCGCACTCCACAGTTATTAGCTGATTATGCATCAACGGCAGCAGAGCGCGGTATCAAAGTCATTATTGCCGGTGCTGGCGGCGCTGCGCACTTACCTGGTATGGCGGCTGCTTTTACCAGCTTACCAGTACTGGGTGTACCGGTTAAATCAAAAGCTCTTAATGGCGTAGATTCATTACTGTCAATCTGCCAAATGCCTAAAGGGGTGGCCGTAGGTACCTTAGCAATCGGCGATGCTGGCGCTGCGAATGCCGGCCTCCTTGCTGCACAAATTCTAGGTTGTCAGCAGCCTGAGTTGTTCGCCAAAGTAGAAGCATTTAGAAAAGCACAAACCGACACTGTACTCGCTAACCCAAACCCTGCGGAATAATATGAACATCCTCATTTTAGGCGCAGGCCAGCTTGCTAGAATGATGAGCTTGTCTGCCACTCACCTAGATATTCACGTTTTGGCTTACGATGTTGGTAGTAAAACGGTGATTAACCCCGTCACTTTTGAAAGCTATCCTGACTCATTAAGCCAAGCCATTGCCAAAGCCGATGCTATCACGGCTGAGTTTGAGCATATTCCAAGCGATGTGCTTTCTCAATGCCAGCAAAGTGGTAAGTTTTACCCTGGTGAGCAAGCCATTGCCACTGGTGGTGACAGAGAAAAAGAAAAGGCTTTGTTAGAAAAAGCTGGAGTGCCATGTGCTCCGTTTAAAATCATCACCGAAAAGCAGCACTTTATTGATGCCATTACGGCTTTAGGCATGCCTATGGTGGTGAAAACCTGCCAAGCTGGATACGACGGCAAAGGGCAGTGGCGAGTCAAGTCAGAGCAAGAAGTTGATGCCATTTGGCAAGAAATGTCGGCTTTTTTACAAGCTGGCAGTGCTCAGGCACCACATACTATCGTGGCTGAAAAAATGATCCCGTTTGACCGCGAAGTATCAATCATCGGTGTACGTAGTAAAAGCGGTGAATGTAACATTTATCCACTGACCGAAAACCAACACACCAATGGCGTATTAACCTTGTCGGTTGCTGGTAAAGAAAAAGCGGCTAATCAAGCACAAGCAGAGCAAGCATTCGAAAAACTAGCCATTGAATTAGATTACGTTGGTGTATTGGCGATTGAGTTTTTTGATGTTGAAGGCCAGCTTCTGGTTAACGAAATTGCCCCTCGTGTTCATAATTCTGGTCACTGGACACAACAAGGTGCCCATGTCAGCCAATTTGAAAATCACATGCGTGCGGTTGCAGGCTTGCCTATTGGCGATACGAGCTTATTACGACCAACAGCAATGATAAATGTGCTTGGTCAAAGTAGTATTCCCACCTCTGTACTAAAAGTGCCTGGGGTCACCAGTCATTGGTATGGAAAGAGTCAAAAGCCAGGTCGCAAGATGGGTCACATCAATGCTTCTGCTGCGTCACTGCACCAGCTTGGGGAAGTCTTAGCTGAGTTAGCTGAGGTGCTACCAGAGCAAGATTATCCCGGTGTAATGGCCACTGCAAGGCAGCTATTACTAAATTAATAGCGCTATCTTGTTGTTCAGCAATAAGATACATTTTGAGTTCAGAGAATTTGCTAAAATTGCAATTTTTTTTTGAACTCACCCATTTTACTGCGGTCTATTATTATGAGGCTTGGATAGGCCTCACTTCATACTCGTTGTCCATCAACGACTATGTGAGCGCAGAGAGTATTTGGCCAGCATCCCTTGCTGGCCTTTTTTTATCTTGCCGCAGCGGCTTTTAATCTTAAAGCGGTCGATATTGCTGTGCATTTCTGCTTAAATTGAACAAATTTAACTACTATAAGAAAGCACTTTGTTATGTTAAAACTCTCTCTCATCTCAGCAGCGGTTGCTTCGACCCTGTTTTTAAGCGGTTGCCAAGCAACGGCTGATAAAGTTGGATCCAACCAAGCAGTAAAATCCAATCCTGTTCCTTCAGTGGTCGCCACTCCAGTTGATTTTGGCGGTGAGCAAATTACCCTTGAGCAAGCAATGGCGCATCCAGATTGGTTAGGGCGCCAACCAGAGGGCGCTTATTGGGGCGCCGATAGCAACACCATTTTTTATAAAAGAAAGCAAGCTGGAACAGAATTAAGAGACCTCTTCTCTGTCACAGCTGACGCTGAGCCTGCTGCGGTTGAGCTGGCTGAGTTGCATACCACAGGCAGTAGTAATGCCGTGTATCAAGGCGATCTGCAAGCGTATCAGTTTAAGGGTAATATTTTTCTAAAGAACACCAAAACCAACGCGCTGACTCAAATCACTCACTCTTCTAATTATGAATACGCACCACAATTTTTAACTAATAATCGCTTAGCATATCGCTCAGGAAATGCCATGTATGCGGTGGACTTAGAGACTGGCTTGACGAAGGAGTTAGTGAAATTACACCTGGCAGATGAGCCTAAGGGCACCGCTGAGCCCTCTGGGTTTATTGCTGAAGAGCAGCACCAACTTATTGAGTACGTAGCATTAACGCATAAAAACAGCTTAGACAAAGAGCAGCGCAATGATGCGCTAAAAGCGAATAATCACAGCATTCAAGACAACCAGTTTTACCTTGGCAAAGGCAAAACCCTCATTTCAATGAGCCTTGCCCCCAGTGGTGATAAACTAATTGCCGTGATCACCGACGATAAGCCTCGCCGCGCAGACACTGATATCATGCCTAACTACGTAAGCCAAGACGGCAATATTGAAGCGGTTAAAGCAAGACAGCGCGTGGCAGATGCCAAGCCGATGGCGTCTGAAGTCATCTTTATCGACATTGCAAAATCACAGCAAGTGGCTTTAAGCTATGACACCCTACCTGGCTTTGATGAAGACGTACTGGCAGAGGTGAAGCGTGAGAACGCAGAAGCTCGCGGTGAAACTTACCAAAGTGAGAAAGCGCCACGTGCCATTAACCTTATCGATACTTGGGGCTGGAGCCAGTCGGCCATTCAATGGAATAGCGACGGCAGCCAAGTGGCAGTGATGTTAGGGGCGTGGGATAACAAAGACAGATGGATTGCCACTGTTGATTTCGATAAACAGCAATTTGTTTCTCAGCACCGCCTTCATGATGAAGCTTGGATCAACTATACCTATAACGACTTCGGTTGGTTAAATGGTGAAGATACCTTGTATTACCTCTCTGAACAAAGCGGTTATAGCCATTTGTATGTTAAACCGTTAAAAGGTGAAGCCAAGGCCATGACTTCAGGTCAGTACGTGGTCTCTGAACCGACACTCACTGCTGATAATCAGTACGTTTACTACAAGGCCAATAAAGAACACCCTGGCTTATATGAAATCTATCGCGTTAATCTTAACACCGGTAACAGTGAACAGATCACCGATTTAGATGGCATGACTGATTATGAGCTAAGCCCAGATGAGAGCAAACTGCTGCTTACTCATTCTAAGATCATGATGCCAGAGGAGTTATATGTAGCAGAGGCCAAAGCCAATACCACTGCGAAGCGCTTGACCAATACTGTATCGCAAGCCTTCTTAAACAAAAAACTCATTGCGCCAAAAATTATTGCCGTACCATCCAGTCATCAAGAGCAACCAGTGTACGCGAAAGTGTATTACCCAGCAGATTATAAAGAAGGCGAAACGGGTAAACGCAAAGCCGTGATCTTCAACCATGGTGCAGGTTATCTACAAAACTCGCATATGGGTTGGTCAGGCTACTTTAGAGAGTTTATGTTCCATAGCTTACTGGCCAGTAAAGGTTATGTGGTAATGGACATGGACTACCGTGGCTCTAAAGGATATGGCCGCGATTGGCGTACAGCCATTTATCGTCATATGGGTAAACCAGAAATTGAAGACTTGGCAGATGGCGTAGATTGGATGGTTGAAAATGCCAATGTTGACCGTGGTGCGGTGGGCACTTATGGCGGCTCATATGGTGGCTTTATGACCTTTATGGCGCTATTTACTCAACCAGATCTATTTCAAGCTGGGGCGGCGTTACGCCCGGTTACGGATTGGGCCTATTATAATGACCCTTATACTTCAAATATCTTAAACCGCCCAGACGTGGATCCAATCGCGTATCGTAGAAGCTCGCCTATTTATCATGCTGAAGGCTTGAAAAATGCGCTATTAATTAATGCGCCTATGATTGATGATAACGTTTTCTTTCAAGATGTAGTGCGTTTAGTGCAGCGCTTAATTGAATTGGAAAAAGAAGACTTTGAAACAGCGATATACCCAGTTGAACCACACGGCTTTAGACAGCCGTCAAGCTGGCTCGACGAATATCGTCGTATATACAAGTTATTCGAAGAAAATTTGTAATATGATTAGGAAGTGTTAAGGCCAGCTATGCTGGCCTTTTTTGATGATATAGAAAGTCAGCAATAAACAAGATTACACCGCCCACGGCACCGTATAAATGCGCTTCAATTGCCACCCGTGACTCGATTAAACGTGCCACTTCAACACTGGCCCCTTGGCTTTGTTCAAAGCCGATTTTAAGCCAAACGCCAATAAATAAAAGGTAGCCTGTGACCATGTTACGACGACAATCTTGCGCCGCTCCCCAAATAATGACGCCATGTAATAAGCCACTTAAGCCTGTATATACAACTATATTAGGAGCCAAGAAATAGATTAACGCCCCAGTCCAAAGCGCTAAAAACAACACATTAAAGGCATATTGACGGGGTCGAGTGTATTCCGCGTGCAATAACCAGATAAATACAATACCCAGCACATTGAGTAGCAAGTGGTAGACATTACTGTGCATGAATTGCCCGGTTAGGATGCGCCAGAGCTCGCCTTGATTGATGGCGTTGCGGTCAAAGTCTAACATAGGCCCTAATTGTAAAAGCATCAATACTGAAGCAATACAAGCAAGTAATAACGGCGGCAGCAGGTATTTTCTTTCTAATGGCAGCTCAAACATAGCATTTCGTAATTTAATTTTTGCATATTGTGCCTAATTGCTTTTATGATGCCAACATTATGAAGTCAGTAATACGATTATTATGAAACAAACACTTGCATCCCTGGCTGTGATAGCGACACTCACCTTTTCTAATTATACCCAAGCCTTAGAGCAGCAAGCTCAAAGAGAAGTCCGAGAGCCGGAAGCGGCAACGGGCTTTGAGGCCAAACAAGCTCGCACCGCAGAAAAGTACATGGTGGTGGCTGCAAATCCATACGCTAGCAAGGCCGGGCAGCTGATGTTAGCCAAAGGGGGGAGCGCCGTGGATGCCATGATAGCAACTCAATTAGTGCTGACACTGGTAGAGCCACAATCCTCAGGCATTGGCGGTGGCGGTTTCATTCTTTATTATGATAAAAGTAAAGATAAACTGATCACCTTTGATGGTCGTGAAACGGCACCACAAGACGCCGATGCTGGGTTGTTTTTAGACCGTAACGGCAAAGCAGTACGATGGATAGAAGCCGTGGTTGGTGGCCGCTCGGTGGGCGTGCCGGGAATTTTGCATGCCTTTAAACAGGCTCACGATAAATATGGTAAATTACCTTGGCTGGAGCTATTCAAACCTGCCATTCAATTAGCCAAAGAGGGCTTTACCGTTTCTCCTAGACTGCAGATGCTACTGGAAAAACGCCTTAACCCCGGCCTGACCAAGTTAAGCCCTGCGAAAGAGTATTTTTATCCTAATGGCAAAGCGCTTCGCGCTGGCACGACCAAGAAAAATCCAGAGTTGGCTAATTTTTACTTTAAGTTAGCCTATCAAGGTATTGATGCTTTTTATGAAGGTCAAAATGCCACTAAACTGGTTCAGGCAGTGCAAAATTCAAACATTGCCCCAGGCAAGCTGCAACTTAGTGACTTAGAGCAATACCAAAGTAAGGTGAGAGACCCCATTTGCAGCAACTACCATGAGTATAAAGTGTGCTCGATGGCCCCACCAAGCAGCGGTGGCATTGCTGTGCTGCAGATGCTTAAAATTCTTGAGCCATTTAAGCTCAGTCAATATAAAGCCAACGACCTAGAAGCCTTGCATTTATTCACCCAAGCCTCGAGGCTGGCGTTTGCCGACCGTGACTATTACGTGGCCGATCCAGACTTTACCACGGTTCCCACTGCAGCGTTATTGAATGAAGAATATCTACAAGGACGTAGTGCACTTATCGGCGACAACGACAATAATAATTTTCCGGTTGGCGATCCAACCGCGGGGCAGGTTGCGTATGCCATGGATGACAGTTACGAGTTACCATCAACGACTCATGTGTCGATTGTTGATGACCAAGGTAACGCCATTTCCATGACGAGTTCCATTGAAATGGCATTTGGTTCCACCGTAATGGTCAATGGCTATTTGCTTAATAATCAATTAACTGACTTCGCCTTATCACCCAAAGTTGGCGATAAATGGGTAGCGAACCGGGTTGAACCGAAAAAACGCCCGCGCAGTTCAATGTCGCCAGTAATGGTGTTTAACAAAGACGGCTCATTAAAGCTGATAGTTGGCTCTCCTGGGGGAAGTCGTATTATTAACTACGTTGCCCAGACCATTGTAGGCGTATTAGATTGGGGGTTATCACCACAACAGGCAATCGATTTGCCTAAGATCACCAATCGCAATAAATACACCACCTTAGAAAAAGGAACGGAGCTTGCTAAGCACGCTGACTATTTTGAGCAAAAAGGCCATCGCGTACAGGTCCGCGACCTCAATTCTGGTCTGCATGCCATTGCAGTGCATAACAAATACTTAGAAGGTGGTGCCGATCCACGTCGAGAAGGGGTTGCTTTAGGAGAAAGCAGCGAATAACTCATAGTGTCGCTAACGCTTTTAAGCTACAATAAAGTGCAGCCAAAACCAATAGTTTAGGTGTTTTGGCTCACTTTTAATATTGGTCTGATGAGCACTAAATTCATTGTAATTTAATCCTTTTCGACAATAATGAACCTTTAGACTAAAAAATTAGTGTCCAGCTTGTAAATATGACTAAAAAATCTGATCCAAATTATCTTTATATCCCATACTCAGGTCCTACGCTACTCGAAACGCCACTGTTAAATAAGGGCAGTGCATTTTCTCAGCGTGAACGCGAAAGCTTTAACCTTGCCGGTTTAGTCCCACCACGCTACGAGACCATTGAAGAACAAGTTGAACGTTGTTACCAACAGTATTCCAGCTTTAACGATAACTTAAATAAGCACATTTACTTACGTGCTATTCAGGATAATAACGAAACCCTTTATTACCGTTTAGTACGAGATCATTTAGAAGAAATGATGCCCATCATCTACACCCCGACGGTGGGCGATGCCTGCGAAAAGTTTTCTGATATCTACCGCAGCTCTCGTGGTTTGTTCATTTCGTATGAAGACCGCTATAACATTGATGATATCTTACGCAATGCCACTAAAGGCAAAGTAAAAGTAATCGTAGTCACCGATGGCGAGCGTATTCTAGGTCTAGGCGATCAGGGTATAGGCGGCATGGGGATCCCAATTGGTAAGCTGGCCCTTTACACCGTATGTGGCGGTATTAGCCCAGCTTATACGTTACCGGTGATGTTGGATGTTGGTACCAACAACGAAAAGCTTCTGAACGACCCTATGTACATGGGCGCCAGACATAAACGTATTTCTCAAGAGGAATACGATGAGTTCTTAGAGCTATTTATTAAAGCCGTTAAACGTCGCTGGCCGAATGTATTATTGCAATTTGAAGACTTTGCACAGCCTAATGCCATGCCGTTATTGAAACGCTACCGCAATGAAATTTGTAGCTTTAACGACGATATACAAGGCACTGCAGCCGTTACTGTGGGTTCATTGTTAGCGGCCTGTAGGGTCAAAGGGGCCAAACTGTCGGAGCAAAAAGTGGTGTTTGTTGGCGCCGGCTCTGCAGGCTGTGGTATTGCTGAGCAAATCATTAGTCAAATGGTGTCTGAGGGGATCTCAGATGCCGAGGCTCGCAGCCAAGTATTTATGGTTGACCGCTTTGGTCTATTGACCGAAGGAATGGAAGGCCTTAGAGATTTTCAGGCCGCGCTTGTACAGCAGCATGAGAACTTAAAAGACTGGACTTACAGTGGTGAATACGCCTCCTTGCTTGACGTAATGCACTGTGCGCAACCAGATATTCTAATTGGTGTATCTGGGCAGGCAGGCTTATTTACCGAGCAGGTGATAAGAGCAATGCACGCCGGTTGTGAGCAACCGATCATCTTCCCACTAAGTAACCCATCACGTCAGGTTGAAGCTCATCCAAAAGACGTGATTGCTTGGACCGATGGTCAAGCCATTGTGGCAACCGGCAGCCCGTTTGAGCCGGTGGTACATAACGACCAGACCACAGTGATCCCACAGTGTAATAATAGCTATATTTTCCCTGGTATTGGCTTAGGTGTGTTAGCAGCTAAAGCGAATCGTATCACTGACAGTATGTTGATGGTGGCCAGCGAAACTTTAGCTGAGTCATCGCCCCGAGCCAATACAGGCAAAGGCAGCTTATTACCGGCACTGACCGAAATTGAGCCGCTAAGTAAACGCATTGCGTTTGCGGTAGCGAAAAAGGCCATGGAAGAGGGCGCGGCACTGGAAATGGAAGACGATGCCATTTGGGCGACCATTGAACGCAACTACTGGCTGCCAGAATACAGAAACTACAAACGCTGTAGTATTTAATCGTTTAAGGCCGACATTATGTCGGCCTTTTTGTTAATCATTGTTACCGCAAGAGCAGAATTCAGGAGTAGTTAATGCAAATGTGCTTGAATAGCAGGGAATGAATTTTTAGGAGCAGAAAATGCGCATACTTACCGGACTTTTCGCTTTGTGCTTATCAGGACTTAGCTTTGCAGGTGCTTTACCTGACGCGCCCCACTTATACGTTAAAGGCACCGCATTTATGCAGGTGCAGCCTGATACGGCCGTGATCCGCGTGGCCATAACCGAAAAAGATAAAGCGTTACCTAAAGCAAAAGAGAACGTTGATAGCGTGATGGCTAAAGCAATTGAAATTGCTAAGCGCTTTGACATCGCCAGCGATGATATTCATGCCGATCAACTTAATGTTTATCGCCAAACACGGTATAACCGTGACACTAACGAAGAAGAATTTAAGGGCTTTCGAGTCAGCCGCAGCTTAACCCTTAAACTAAAGCACATCAGCCATTATCCTAAATTGCTACAAGCCTTGGTCGACAGCGGCATTAACCAGTTTAACAACACAGAGTTTACGGTAGAGAACGAGAGTAAGTTTCTTAATAGCCTGAAAAAAACCGCCATTAAAGACGCCAAAAAAGCGGCTAAAGAACTTGCTACTGAATTTGATGTTGAGTTGGCCAAGCTTTATTCTGTGTCAATGCAGCCAATGCAAACACCCACACGGCCGTATATGCGCGCAGCCCCAATGGCAATGGAAGCGGATGCTAGCGCTTTAAAAGATGCCTATAACACCGGAAGTATCAAATTAAGTGCAGAAGTCTATGCCGTCTATTTAATTGATTAATTCTGGTTGTTAATACCATAAATAGTTACACTAACGCCCTCATGATGAGGGCGTTTTGTTATTTATGTCCTTGCCTTGAGTGGATCACTAATACCAATTCGCTTAATTAAGTGGTCTATTTGAGGCAAGAAAATTCTGTCGATAACACCGCTCTCGCGTCCTGCTACCGCCAAGGTACCTACATCCTTGTAGGCAAGGCGAAAATTTTGCTATTTAGTTGTTCTAAATGAGAAATTTTTAACGCAGTTAGCGTCGAATTTGCTCCCTCAAATTGAGCAAGTATTAATGCGGATTGGTATAACGTATTTGAACCAGGTCATGAACACAGCGAAGATTTTAGTTACAGGGTTACCACGCACCGGTACCACCAGTGTTTGCATAGCGGCACTGCATCTTGGGGTTAAAACGGCCCACACTGCTTACACCCGTGAGGCACTTGGTCAGGCTCAGCTGCTCGCTGACACACCTGTTTTTTGTGATTATAAAAACCTCGTTAGCTTATACCCGAGCAGTAAATTACTGCATTTATCACGACCATTTGAACTATGGCTCCCCTCTATTAAGCGCTTAATGACAGCGATGCAAAACAACCTGCTTTCGCAGCGTGGTGGTTTTAATGACACCATTAAACGCTGCTATTTATCTGTGTTTCCTGAATTTGATAAGCACTTTGACAGTGATAACTTTTGGTTCGATTGTTATCAACGACATCAACAGCAGGTTTATCAATTCGCACAGCAACATCAATTGCCTTTACTTGATGTGACAATTGATCAAGCCGATATTGGCAGCCAACTGGCCGCGTACATAGGTAACGGTAAAGCCGGAACGGTCGCGGTTCCGCATGTTAATATTGGTGGTAAAGTCACGGCTTGGAAATGGATAAGCCACCCTTTAAAGGTTGAATCCACCAGAGCCGGGAAAGCCGATAAAGACACTTTGCTATATAGCGAACCCTTCGCCAACACCTAGCAGTTTGATATACTGCACGTATACTCTTATCAACAACAAGTCATCATGTTTGAATTGAAATATCACACGCCGTTTAGCTGGACTGAAAAAGTCATGGCTGACTTTGATACGTTTTTACAAGATCACGCCGCCGCAGAAAAGAAGGCTTCGGGCATGGCAATGGCCATGCTTGGTCATTATCCAGATAGAATCAAATTGGTTAGAGCCATGGCGGATTTGGCCATTGAAGAAATGATCCACTTTAAACAGGTTTTAAAACTACTCACTGAACGTGGCACCACACTCGGTAACGATCAAAAAGATCCATACATTAAAGGTATGCGCGGTTTGTTCCGTCAAGGGACTGATGAATATTTGATTGACCGTCTTTTAGTTGCGGCGGTAATAGAGGCGAGGGGACATGAACGTTTTTCTTTGGTTGCCGAAGCCCTGCCCGAAGGTAAAGAAAAAGATTTTTACGTCATGATTGCCAAATCAGAAGAAAAACATAAAAACCTCTTCGTAGAACTGGGTTATGAATATTTTGACAAAGCGATTATTGACCAACGTTTAGAAGAAATTCTCCTCGCTGAAGCAGAGATCTGTGAACGCACCCCATTTACTGCAGCGCTGCACTAATAAATGGCCTTCCCCTAAACCTAGGGGAGGTTTTTATACGACTTAAGTACCAAATTATGTCGAATTTATCTTGAACTTAACTCTCATTTATTCATAAACGCTTTTACCCTTCTTGATTACAAAGGTATAAATCAATACTATAGTGCTAGCTGATGCGCTTTTCATTAACAGTTAATTTACTTTGTGGTGTGTATTTATGATAAAAAAACTGCTGGTTGTAGGTATTCTTTGTGCTTGTGGTGCGAGTAATGCGGCGGAAAATCTTGTTACTAACGGCTCATTTGAGTCAACTGCTGCTATTTCAGGTAATTGGGGTTTACTGGACTCATTACCGGGCTGGTCTAATGATGGTGCTAAATTTGAAGTACAAAAAGCCAGTTTAGGGATCATTACACCAGAGCAGGGCGAGCAGTATCTGGAACTGGACTCAACCCGAAACTACAGTGCTTCACAAACGATCAAAACCACAGTTGGTAAAAAGTACCACATCAGTTTTTATTATTCTGCTCGAGTAGAAGACAATAATAATACTAACCGCGCCACAGTGAGCTTTGCCGGACAACAACTGGCCACGTTGAATGCTATATCAAGAGGTTGGACGCACTATCAATTTACTGTGACAGCCACTAAAGAGCAAAGTGAACTACGCTTTAGCGGCGCTGGAAAGTCTGATTCTTATGGCGCATTTATAGATAACGTAGTGGTTACTGAGCAGCAAGACGATAGCACAACAACCCCAGGCACTGAAGATCCACAAACCTGTGCAGCAGGGCTCTACGGTATTAGTAGCTATAACACCTCAGCTTATGCGTTCAATGTTAGCGAACAAACTTACAGCTTTGTTAAAGGCATTGAAAACACAGCCTCAAATATTGCGGCACATGATGGTGCGTTGTATTTCCTAGAGCAGTTAGATAAATCGAGCAAGCAATCTACGTTGTGGCGTGTTTCTCTTGCCTATGATGAACAAACAGCGGTTGCTAACACGGTTTCGTGGCCAATTTACCGTTCAACAGTTACCCCTGATGGCAGCAAACTATTAGCCAGCAGCAAAACCTATCTGTATGAATTTGATATGCAAACCGCCAAGAAAACCGTGCTGGGTAAGCTAAAATACTCAGGTGATGACTTTTCTCATGGTGATATTGCATACTCTGCAGACACCAACCTTATCTATGTTCTTACTGGAAAAGCACTTTATTCATTAGATAAAGGCAACATGGAGCTAGATTTAATAGGGCAGCACGGTGTGAATTGGGCATCGGGTCTTGCGGTAGCAACCGACGGTACTTTATATGTCTCAGGCCGTAACCCCAATGAAAACGCCAAAATTTATTCTTTAAATCCAAACACTGGCGCAGCCACCTTTATCATGGAAGGTCCAAAGCATATTAACGATCTGACGTTTGTCTCAGATAGTGATTGCAATAACTAATCGCTTATTAGCAGGCTTACACTAGGAATGTTTAAGCCTGCTAACCAATTAAATCATTTCAATAGCGCACACCGCAAAGTAAAAAGTTCATACAAAACAATTCATGTCTTTAACTGTTTGAACCAATCACTCAACTAACTAGGGCTTCAACGTCAGCCTGGCAATGTAATGAACTATAAAGTGCAGTCTGTTAATCATGTATGAGCAATAAGCGCACCAGTAACTATGACTAGAGGATTCTATTAAACCAACAATCCTCAGAAGACGTGGTGATCATTTGATATAAGACTTTAAAGCTATGGATTAGTGAGTGGTTAATTGAAAATAATTAGAGTTGAAGACCCAAATAGAAAAGTTTCGTAGGGCATTTACGTTCAAGTATGAAAGTGGGACATATTGTCTCACAATAACCTATTTAACATAACGTAAATTATGGGAGGTTGTTACAAGACTCAAAACAATTAAAATAAATATTTAATCCGTTAATTATCAATAGCTTATGACCGATATTGATTAGTATTGGACATAGTGTAATTTTATTCAGTAACGGTTTGAGCAACTTCACCAACAGATTCTTGAGGCATCATCTGTATTTTAGGTGAATCGCAAGTAATAAAGTCATGATAATGACTTTGCCACGCAATTTCTATCATGCAGCCAGAACGCACCGTGACGTCATAGCCAGCTAAGAATAAATCTCTCAGTGTCATTTCAAAGATGAGTTGGCCGTTTTGGCTCGCGCCAATGTAGTAGTCTTTTCGAATGCGGTTTCTATCCGTGTATTCTGCCCAGCCGTTGATGTGCAAACTCACTTTATGAAATGGGTGTTTGGCTTTGGGTGGCTCAGGTTCTTCGGGCACGTAAGGTCTTTGGTAATGGGTTTGCGTTGGTTGTTGGTCTTGGCCAGCTGGGTTCGGTGGTAGGTTTTGCACTGAATTTCGTTGTGTTTGGACTTGGCCAGTGGCGGGCGTTGGTGTTTGTTCTTGATTTGATCCTTTTTTGCTTGGTTCGCTGTTAATGGCCATGATTAAGATAAACACGAACAAGGCGAACATGACCCCTGCCCCTTTGATAAACCAGTTATCCCACCATTTCTTTACGTCGGCGGGCGCGGCTTCTTTGATGGCGGTATCGGACTTAGTATGCGAAGAATAGAACTTAAAATACTTGGCTTCATAGTGGCGTTCATGGGTAGCCACGACCGTAGCATTGGATGCGCTTGCGCCGTCATGCACTTTTAAGATGTACTGGTCATCTTGCCCCAGCATGGATTTCTTAATGGCACGGTAGTGGTTCGAGACTAAATCACGTATATCACGGTTAATCTTTCGAAAGTTTTGTGTGATAAGCATGATGTCAAAGCCATAGTGCCGGTGCATTTCATAGAACTGGATCAACTCTTTATCCGTGCCCTGCTGCGGTAAGCAAAGCTGGCATTCGTCAATAAAGAAGTAAACGCGGTTGCCCTGGTCATTTTGCCAGTCCTGGTATTGCAGGTAATGTTCCTTTTTGGAGAATGGACGCTCACCGCCGTAGTTATGAAATTCGCCGTCGATGACTTCGATTAAGTCACGGCAATAGTCACCATAGATTGAGCAAAAGTGGTCAATGTTCAGAGGTAGATTAGTGACCACCTTGCGGCGGTGTTGGGTGACGGTTGGAATGATATGCCTTACTACGGCCTCGTAGCTTTTGCCGCCCCCTGTTTTACCTGATATTCCGTGTATCATGATTAGCTCCCTAGCCGAGTAAATGGAATGAGTTGAAGTAAAAAGCGAATGGTCAGTGACGTAATTATCATGCCCATGGCCTGACCCAAGCCCGAGGCGGTAGCAAAGTATTGGGTGGTTGGCGGGATGGCGTTGATGTATTGCGCCACGTTTAAGCCATCGAATAACGTGCCGAGGCCATCAAGGATGACAATGATTAAATCAAGCAGTGATTCCATGAGCCAAAAGAAAATGTCTTTGAGTGCATCAAAGAACGTCAGCATCATGGAATACACAAAGAGTTTGAAGTCTTCCCACGTTTGAACAAGCCAAGCTAGCATCGTCTTATCCTCCAAATATGATGCGTCTGCACAGGAAGGCCGCCGTGACTAAGATGCAGATTTTGATAAAGGCCATCACGGTGGCACTGGGGAGTGGTATGTCTTTACAGCCATAATTCATGTATTGGCCAAGGTTAAAGCAAATGCGGTTATCAGGCGCAGCGCCGCCACCCGTGAATTTGAATTGTTGGATAAATTGCGCCGCTTCGGTGCTTTTTAGTGACTCGGCTTTTTCATCCCACACACCTTGAAAGCCGTCTTCGTATTCGGATTCCCAAAAGCTGGTCGCGTTGGCGGGGTCAAACATGGTGGGGTCGCCCTTTTTGGTCACAGAGCCAAGAATTGCCGCTAAGAGTTCAGCCAGTTCGGAGTCACTATCGGGGCAGTCGTCGCCCTCACATGGTTGGTCGCCATCACCACCGCCTGAGCCATCATCACCGCCTGAGCCATCATCACCGCCTGAGCCGTTATCACCACCTGAGCCATCATCACCACCTGAGCCATCATCACCACCTGAGCCATCATCACCACCAGAGCCATCATCGCCGCCTGAGCCATCATCGCCGCCTGAGCCATCATCGCCACCTGAGCCATCATCGCCGCCTGAGCCATCATCGCCGCCTGAGCCATCATCGCCGCCTGAGCCATCATCGCCGC
>NZ_JBLWMW010000012.1:0-141 GCF_048515945.1 Pseudoalteromonas 'SMAR' | reverse complement strand
CTGAGCCATCATCACCACCTGAGCCATCATCGTCACCACCAGAATCGTCGCCGTCGGGTTCTTCTATGCACTGGGTCACTTCTTGATTGCCGTATTGTCTTGGTAAGGAGTATTGGCCGTTTTGGGGCATCTTACTGCATT
>NZ_JBLWMW010000011.1:0-100911 GCF_048515945.1 Pseudoalteromonas 'SMAR' | reverse complement strand
TATCATTCCTCTTTTGTGTATTCTAGTGAAATGACACAGATTTCTAAACACTACCCAAAGGGCTGACTGCGCCCTATCCTTATTTGTTATAAGCTATTTGTTGCCACTCTTTGCCCGCAATGAATACAAACAATTGAACCCGAAAACCAACGCAAAACAACTTTATCCCAGCTCCCACTTGATGCTAGATGAGTATTTTTAAAACCTTGAACAGTTAAACACTTATTACAATGTGGGCAACGGTTAAAAAATGCCAAAACAATATGAATTAAAACTGCGCAAATGAATGCCCCAAACAAATAAGCTAAATGAATAGCACTCGCACTAAGTCCAGAAAATAATTTTCCATAGGCCAGAGATACAAAGAAACCTATTACAAGTGCCCACGCTGCAAACACGCTTAACACATCCAGTTTACCAATTATTGATTTCATCACAGAACTTTGAACGCCCTCACGGCCAATCCTTATTTGTTAAATGAATTTATGCATCAATCTCAACTTGAGAGGCTCTTGGTATATGCCGATGCACTGTCTTTACTTCATATTTTGAGTTTGTATATATACCTGTATCTTCATCCCTAACTTGGGAAATCGTTAGTACTGCATCAAGTGAGTCTCCCGGGGCGACCGTGATTTTATGAGCAAAAAAGTCGTCATAGAACTGCTGATCAGATACTGGAGCTGAGATTTTTATGCCTCGCCAGATGAATTCCCATTTTCTTTTTGACCGTTCGAGTATTGCCCTTTTTATTTGAAGCTCTGCCACTTCATTAATTTCTCGTTGCGGTTCCTCAATTTCTAGAGGCGATGTTAGCAATGCAAAATGTTTGCGAAGAATCTCTATATCTGGTGATTTGTCATCGATGTTTCGAGTGAAGCCAAAGCTAGATATATTCTTGTCTTTATCAACAGCCTGTATTGATTTAGAAATACTCTTTCGAAACTTCTCAGACTTTTCGACTTCTTTTTGGGCATCGTAGATCGTTTTAGGTACAACGATAGTCTTATCACCCTGCTCAATTATAACCTGAGTATCATCTATGATTACATTTACATCAGAGTCTGGCGCTAGTGTATGCTGGTAGATAAATGATGTGACAATACCAATAGCTACAGCTTCAACACGATTTGCACTGAAAATATTTTTTAAACCACCGTAAACCGTTTTAACCTTAGCTCTAAAGCTCCCCTCGCCAAACGCCTCTACTAGTATCTCTACTTCATAGCCAGGGTTAATAATTGCATTTGCTTCTTTAATAGCATCACTAAGAGATACCAAAGAAGTCGCAAGTGTGTACGCATTGATTTTTTTGCGTTCACCACCAAAGTGAAGAACTACCTCATCACTATATTCCGCAATATTTACAACTTCCACAGTTGCTCCTCATTAATTTAACGCCCGCATAAGGCGCCCATTACGCGCTTGCTAGTCTTTTCGGCCTTGTACCGGCCCAGCAAGCGTGTAATGGGGCGGCTTTAATGCGATTGTTAGCTGCCTTCAACCATGCTTGTATAGTAATAATTCATATCAATTTTTGTGGTTCTTACCTTGTCTCTGATCCAATTCATCTCTTGCAAAGCAAAGGCACTCACCTTCCAGGGGTAGCGTGCCAAAATAGACTCTAACTCTTTCAGCTTTTCCTCTATCTCACCGCATATAGCTTTATCAACATCAATCCTATCAAAGTCGGAATAATGACCACTCCCTACTGGAAGTTTTCCAACTAAAGACTTTGCCTCACTGAAAAGATCTTGAATATTATTTGTTTCGTTGGGCGATACGAGCTCTTTAAACTTACTCTTTGAATCACTGCTAAAGAGGTTATGGTTTAGGCAAAAGTTTACTTTTTTTGAAGCCCCTGAAGTTGAATATGCTTCAGTAGCAGTAACTTGTTTCCAGTAAATTTTTTCCGTTGATAGATCTACGCAACAAACAATCACAGGAAGGCAGAACTTTTTCCAATATTCGATATGTCTATCATCAACATAAATTGATGTTTTATCTAATGTAGAAATACTATCAACGGCTTTAACTTGAATTTTTATTATGTCGCCTGTGGAGATTCCAGATTCATCAAGTATTTCAACCTCTGCGTCGACGCCTAAATCTTGACCATATAAACGACAAGGCCACCCTAAAACGTGAGTGAATTTGTATGCCAATAGGTATTCCCCTGAATCCCCATTTATTTGCTGCTTATTATATTTCATAGTGAGAACTTCTTAATTTCAGCTAACGCTTTAGTATTCATGCGTACGCAGTAGCATAATCGATTGTTGAACTAGGCTGCGACCTGCACGCCGTATCCGGCTGCTGTGGTTTATGCTGTGGTTTATGCTGTGGTTTATGCTGTGGGGACTTGCTATTGCTGAGTGGCTGTTAATCTGAACCATTTTTGGAATTAAACGTTATAACCTGACTCGCTCCCTGCCTGAACAACGTTATTTATGAGTCCATTAAACCTACTTTTTCACACTTTGGCAAGCTTCTGTGGATCTGCACAGCCGAACTGACTCTACCTCTCACCGCCGATTGGGAGATTTATGAGTCCATTAAACCTACTTTTTCACACTTTGGCAAGCTTCTGTGGATCTGCACAGCCGAACTGACTCTACCTCTCACCGCCGATTGGGAGAGTGGCTTTAATAGCTGATAACCATCATGAATTTGTATTTTACTAATAAGGTAATGTCACCGTAGGAAATAGCGATAGGCGTCATTAATTTTTAGCAATGAAATTATGAGCGGATTAAAACAGCAACCAACAGCAACGCCCCCCTCCCTCATCATACCCTCAAGTCAGCAGCCAATTAACCTATTTCGCGCAGGGAAGCGCGAAAAAGCATGTCAGGGCCAAGGACGGCCCTAACATGCTGGTAACGTTAACATTGGCTGCTGACTTGAGGTTCCCGGTGTGATGTTGGGAGCGCCCTTTCTTTTGCTTACTTTTCTTTGGGCGGCAAAGAAAAGTAAGTCGGCGCCCATGGACGGGCGTCGAAATCCGTCACGAGGACAACGAACAAAATACACAGACGTAAAAGGTGCCGTCATTAATAAATGTTTCAAAGCGCAGCCATTAACTACGTTAAACATTTATTATTTAGCACTATCAAATCGCAAAAATTTTGCCTTGCCAGCATGGATGCAGGTACCTTGGCGATATCAGAAAGCGGGAGCGGTGTTATTGCCAAGATTTACTTGCCTCAAAATCGACCCTTTAATTAACCAAACGGGTATTAGTGTGATGTTGGCAGCGCCCTTTCTTTTAATTACTTTCCTTTGAGCGACATTGAGAAGTCAGTCAGCGCCAACGGACGGGAACAGAACCCCGTCACGAGGACAACAAGCCAACAGAACGAGGTGTTAGAGATGGCTGTACTTTTCCTGTTTTCGTACAGCCACTTATAATTTGAAGGTTTACAAAGGAGCTGGGGCTAAACCGCCCCAACTCAGTATGTGTTAGAAGGACTTCACTACCTTTACACTGCCATCAGCAGCACCCGATGACACAAAGCCAATAAGGTTGGGGTTGCTGGCCACTAACTTTATCACCTCGGCATCATTTTCTGCCTCTTTCGGCGGCGTTCCTTTTCCGGTAAACACTAATTTAGACCAATAGGCCTTTAGCTGGCTCGAAGACTTATTCAGTACCTTTTGATTAAATTCATCAGTGATCGCAGAGCCTTCGACCTGGGTAATAGGCAAGGCTTTTGAGCCATCTGAAAAAGATTTTGACTTACCAATAAATATCTTTCTGATTTCATTCTCATCTAACGCCGAACCATTCGCTGGGTTGACAATAACATCCACGGCCATGGCACTGAATGTGCTGCATAGAAGAGTAAGCATTAATAATTTTTTCATGTCTTGCTCCTTAAAAAACCATGTCTACGCCAATGGTGATGGCTTTACTATCACCGGCCACCGCCAGACCTACAGAATTATCATCAACCTCGTCATACTGGATTTTAAATGCCGCGGCATAGTGAAAGTCCCAGCGTAAACCAATTGACGTGGTTTCGTGGCTTTCGGCATCAACGCCCTCGCCTTCAAAATCAGCATAAGAGACAAAGGGTGTGATGGAGTCGAAGCGGTATCCTAACGTGATCATACTGGTATCAAGATTGCCATCGAGGTCGAGACGATTGAGCTCAGATAAAATGAAAAAGTCACCCCAGTCGGCATTCACCGCCAAGCCATAAAACTTACCATCACGCTCGTCACTGCCATTCCAAAGCACCGGCTCTCCGCCACGATAGCGCTGATTAGTGTATTGCATGTGAGTTAGGCGCACCTCTAACCAGTCGTTACTGGTTTGAATGACTCCCCCGACGATGTCTTTCCATATTTCTCGCGTCGGTTCGCGGAAGAAGAAATCACTGAGCAACTTGTTCTCTTCATCGTCTTCTTTACCGGCATAAATGTTGCCGCTTAATGACCAGTCGCCAATGCTGACACTGTAGAGCAAGTTTACGCCGTTATAGTTGAAGATTTGCCAAGTGTAATTATCGGCAGGCGCCCGCATCCAGACATAGGCATAACCAACATCGTAAAAGTCAGAATAATAAAACAACGGCAGACGTTTTTTACCCGCCTGGAATGTCCAGTTCTCGTTTATGTCGTAGGATAAGTAGGCCCATTCAAACTTGGCATCGAAGTCATTAGCACCGCGGGCAACGATTTGCCCTTAACGCTAAGGCCTTCGGTAAGATCGGAGCTAAACTGCAAGCCCATTAGGGTTTCTGGTTCAAATGAAATGTCCTCATTGTAAACACTGACGATAGGGTAATCAGCCAAAAAGGTTGGCTCATTAATTCCAAATTGTGGCACTCCTGTTCCACTTAACACTTTACCGGCATTAATACTGGCAAATCCTGAAAAGTTAACTTCGGCTTGGCTATAAAAGCTGGCCAAGCAAAGGGTACAACCTAATGCTAATTTCATATTCATCGTTGAATCATCCCAATTGCTTGTTCTACAAGTACTACAGACCAAGTATAGTTAAATTTAAAAAAATGCTATAAAAAATAACTAGAGTGCTAATTGATTTGTATTTTTTGCAATTAAAACTAAAAAAGCAGCCTTTCGGCTGCTTATTATTCGCTATCATGAAAAATTAGCTAGAGGTTAAGGTTCCTCGTTGTAATAGCGTTCAATTTGGTCTTTAAGGTTGGGCGGCACGCCTTTGATTGTCAGGGTATCCGTGGCGGCATCATACACCACTCGCTCACCCAGATGCTTACGCTCAAAGCCAACACTCACACCACCGCCCATGCCTGAAAACTTAACCATGCTAGTAACGGTCTTTTTATCGACGGGGAAGCTTTCTTCTAGTTCGTAACCTTGCTCTTTGTAGAAGTCTTCAAATTTAACCTCGCTGGATTTAGAGAGGGTTTCAGAGAGTGAGCCAATTTCAGCATCATCGCCTGCAGAAATGCAATCATTGCAATAATCAAACACTTCTTTGCGGAGATCGTCCTTTTCTTCCTTTTGATAATCTTGGGCCGCTAAGTAGTCCTCTACCGCATGCAACATGGTTTGCGACTGCTGCTTAGGATCAATGCCTTCTTCACAGCCTAAAAAGTCTAAGAAGAAGTCTGCTACTTTGCGTCCGGCTCGTCCTTTAATAAAGGAAATGTAGCGATTTTCATCGGCTTGCGTGTCCCAGGCATCTAAATCAATTCGTGCCGCCAGTTGCATTTTAGCAATGTCTAAGTGCTTTGCTGCAGAAAGATCTAAGTCCGAGGTAATGGTGTAGTGCTCTTTAATATTAATTAATGCAATTAAGATGAAATTACTGGCAACGTATTGGTAATGGCAAAAAACCAAATACCCCGTTTCATTAAAGGCATACTTATTTAGCTCTTCTTTAAGCACATTGGTGGCTTCTTGGGTCAAGTTCCAAAAGTGTAATTCGTTGTTACGATAGCTTTGCATGGCCGAAGCAACAACACTGCTTTTTTCGCCACTGAAGGCGCAAAAGCCCTTGCCCGGTTTGCCATTGTAAGCATGATGCAGTTGCTCAATAAAAACATTGACGCGATCATTGATTTGCATCTCGTCGTCACGCAGGTGAATTTCGGTATCGTCATCTTGTTTGTCGACATAATGTACAACTAGTTTTTTTACCTCAACGCTCATCTTTGTTTTTCACGCCTCTAATGTTAAAATGTAAAAATTATTGCTTTTAAATTATTGAACCAACTGATGCCTATCCAATCAAAGTATTCCAATGAACAAGTAGAAGAAATTGTTGACCAATTAATCAACGTATTAAGCTCGCAAAATGCACCAGTTGATCTCAGCTTGATGTGTTTAGGTAATTCTATCACGCACATCCTAAAAGAACATGTTCCAGAAGCGAAGCGAGAATCTGTTGCTGAAAATTTTGCCAAAGCGCTCACTCAATCAGTAAAGTAACGGAATGAATCTAACACCGCACAGCCCGTTTTCGTCTAAAGCTAGCCAACTGCTCAGTTGGGGGCACTGGTTTACCTTTGCTAACATCGGGCTGGTTATGCTGATTAGCTTAGTCTACCTGGCCGCCGATAAGGCCCCAAGTACCTTGGTTGGTTGGTTTTACATGCTGATCACCTGGCTAAGTCATACCAGTTTTATCACCTTCTGTGCCTTTGTGTTAACCATTTTCCCGCTTAGTTTGGTCTTTCCTTACCCGCGGCATATACGAGGAATGGCAGCAGTCACTGCCACCACTGGCATTATTATTTTAATGATAGATGCCTTTGTTTATCTGCGTTTGGGGTATCACATTAACCCCGCTTCTTTGTCCGATATTATTACCCTACTTTTGCAAACCATTCTCGGCTCTTCGTGGTTTAATGTTGTCATTGCACTGACGATTATTGTCGCGGTACTGACATTCGAACTTTTAGCTGGCAATTACGCTTGGCGCCATTTGGCTGAGCTGAAGTCGCTGAAATTCCCTCGCTATGCCTCGGGTACCATAGTGACCTGCTTTGCCCTAAGCCACAGCCTGCACATTTGGGCAGATGCCAACGCTTTTTTCGATATCACTAAGCAAGATAACGTGTTGCCGTTATCTTACCCAACCACAGCAAAAACATTACTAGCTCGCCACGACTTGCTCGATTTAGAGCGCTATGAACAAGCGCGCTCGCTGGAGTTAAGTGATAAGCAATCGACCTATCAGCCACCTTTAGTCACAGCGAGCTGCAAGGTTACCGATACACCTGCGGTGACGATTTATTTATTCACTGACGCTAAGCCTTACCAAGCGCTGCTGAATGATATGGCAGAGTCACAACACGCCATTAAACTGGAGTCAGTATTGCGTGCAGGTAACAGCAGTGATGCTGAGTTTAGCCTTATTTACGGCTTACCCAGTTATTACAAAGACTCCATTGTCTTGCAACAACAGGCGCCTATGTGGGCTTTGGTCACGGATATGCTCAGTGCCGAGAACACAAGCTATCCATTTATTGCCAATGATCCAAAGGCACCGATTAAGATTAAAACCGTTGCCGAGTTATCTGCTGCGGATACCAAGCAACCCTTTGTTGCCCTTGATATCAGTGATCATAGCACCACCGTGGTCACCACAACGGCGTTAACGAATATTGCACAATTCAACGAGGTATCTGGATTAGTACAACCCAACGATATCATGTATACCCTGCTCAGTTCCTACTTTGGTTGCCGTGATATTGCCAAACAAAGCATGTTGGCCTCTGACGTAACTACTAGACCCCATGCCGAAGGGGTTAATTTTACTCAGGGTGTATTGGTTGCCTATAAAAAAGATAAGATCACCTTGGTCAATCAAGATGGAAGCTTCAAGCAAATGTCAGCCAAAGAAGGGTTTGTGCTGGATGGTAATTTAGATGTGCCGTTTTTAATCCAAAGCATAAAAACGTTGAAAAAGTATAGCACTCCACCTGAACAGTAAACTTGATGTCAAGGCTATGTCATCTACGCTATATATACGTACTCGTTTTCAAGGATGAAATATGAACAAGCTAACGATTTTTTGCTGCTTTTTCCTCTTAGTTTCAAGCGCAGCCCAGGCTGAAACGACTAAATATTATAAATGCACTACTGAGCGTGGAGTAGTGTATAGCCAGTTTCGCTGTGCAGGTAACGCCACAGAGCATACCATCACCACCACAGATCCAAAAATTCCGGTACCTCGAGAGCAGTTTTATAAAACTCTCAACAACCTAGAAAAGAAACAAATAATCACCAACCTTGAACGTGCCTTACGTGCAAAGCGCCATGAGCATGCCATTCTCAATCGTGATAAAGATCGCGCCATTAAAGAGCAGCAAGATAGCTTAAACAGATTAATGAGCGATAATGAACAGCGGCGCCAAAGTAAAATTGTCCGCTCTAAGGTTAAAGCCATTAACAAGCGTCATCGCAAAGCAATAAAACGCTTAAATAAAGAGATAGCTCGCCTAGAAAAAAAACTCAGTCACTATCAATAACAGTGCCTGAGTAATGGCATCGCTTCCCGAGTTAACGCTTTTACGCCATCGAGTGCAGTCGGCACACGCACGCAGCAAATTATGTTGATTTACTGGCTAGCCTACTGGTACAACCAGGTGACAAATGCAACAATCCTTAGTAAAGTGTTAAAATCAATTCGCTTAATTAAGTGGTTTATTTGGGGCAAGAAAAATTCTGTCGATAACTAGGCGAAATTTTGCTATTTAGTTGTTCTAAATAAAAAATTTTTAACGCAGTTAGCGTCGGGTTTGCTCCCTCAAGTTGAGCAAGTATTAATGCAGATTGGTAGTAGTGTTGATCCACCCCTTGCCGCCATTTCATTTTGTTTTGTATGTACTGTTGGGTCATCAACACTGGCGATGTGATAAAGCAATGACAGTTCGAGGGATAGCATGCAAGCAGAGCAACTGGCCGAACAAATACTCAGTGGATTTCAAAAACACTTTCAGGCTTTTCAAGCGGTAACGAGCAAGGCCCCACAGGCTTTTGCCCAGCAAAACTGGGGCGAAATAGACCGTATAAGTAAAGCTCGAATTATTCAGTATGACAGCAAAGTGGATGAGACGGCACAACAACTTAGTCAGCACCATGGCAGTAGAGAACTGGATAAGCCACTGTGGTATGCAGTAAAGCAAGCCTATTTCGAGCGTTTGTCTTTTCATCCGCAGCCAGAACTGGCCGAAACCTTCTACAATTCAGTATTTTGCCGACTATTTCATCGCAAATACTATAACAGCGACTTTATCTTCGTTGAAACGCAACTGGCCAACGCCACCGCACTCCCAGTAGAAGCGGAATATCGCAGTTACTTTCCCGTTGAACATGGCCTTAAGCCCACCATTAAAAACATCATCGAACAAATCGATTTTCACTGTGAATTTGAAGATCTGGATCGGGATATTAGGCTGTTAGTAAAAGCCTTTTTAAAGCAAGCGCCAAATACCCATCATCGCAGCCATTTGATGCGTTTTGATATTTTAAGAGCCCCATTTTACCGTAATAAGGGGGCGTATATCGTCGGCAGAGTGGTGTCAAAGTCAGGAGTGCAACCCTTTATTATTTCTGTACTGCACGGGCCTGATGGTGGCTTAATGATTGATGCACTACTTACCAACAGCTCACAAATGCGGGTTATTTTTGGTTTTGCGCGCGCTTATTTTTTAGTAACAACTCATGCGCCATCTGCTTTGGTTAAGTTTCTTAATCAACTCATGCCTAATAAAACCAAGGCCGAGCTTTATAATGCCATCGGCTTCCACAAGCAAGGTAAAACGGAGTTTTATCGTGAGTTTTTACATCACCTTGCCACCTCAGATGAACAATTTGAAGTGGCAGCCGGTACCCCTGGTATGGTGATGATGGTGTTTACCTTGCCAAGTTTTCCTTATGTGTTTAAGGTCATTCGTGACAAATTCCCAGAATCAAAACCCTTCAACCGAGACACGGTGCTGTCTCGCTATCAGCTCGTAAAACGTCATGATCGCGTGGGCCGCATGGCAGATACGTTGGAGTACTCCGATGTGGTGATCCCCATAAAGCGCATTGGGGAGCAGCTCTATCAACAGCTACTTAGCTCCATCGCCAACAGCATTCGTGTTGAGGGAGTCAATCTAGTGATCAAACATTTATACATTGAACGCCGCATTACGCCACTGAACTTATTTATCCAGCATGCCGATGATAAGGCCTGTGAAGTGGTGATGAAAGATTACGGCAATGCCTTAAAAGAAATGTTGGCGGTTAATATTTTCCCTGGTGATATGCTACTGAAAAATTTCGGAGTGAGTAAGCATCATCGCGTTATTTTTTATGATTACGATGAAGTTCAATACCTGACCGATATGAGCTTTCGCGCCTTGCCAACAACTCAGGGCCTCGATGACTTTTATAGTGGTGGTGACGTTTCCAGTGCACCGCAAGATGTCTTTCCTGAACAGCTGTGTACATTCGTGCTAACAAACCCTAAACTAAAGGAGCTGTTTCTACGTCACCATGCTGACTTAGCTGAAGTGCATTTTTGGCAACAGGCACAACAATATATAAAGGATAAATTGGTAAAACACATTTACCCTTATCCACAACATAAACGTTTTTTACAGCATGGCAGCAAAAATAATAATACAAAGGAAACCTAAGTGAACATTAGTAAAATCGACTTAAACCTGCTGGTCTATTTAGATACCCTGCTACGAGAGTGCAATGTGACTAAGGCGGCAAACCAACTTAGTATCACCCAGCCTGCCATGAGTAACGGCCTAAAACGACTACGAAACTTGTTTAACGACCCGATTTTAGTTCGCACCAGCGAAGGCATGGTACCCACTGAGCGCGCGCTAGAGTTGCAGCCAGTGATCCGTGGCATTTTAATGACCTTAGAAGAAACCCTTGCCCCAAACCGTGAGTTTGAAGCAGCAGTGAGTAACCGTGTTTTTCGTATCATGGCCAGTGATTATGCTGCCAGTACCCTCGCGCCACGCTTACTCAGTAAGCTTCACGAAGAAGCGCCTGACACCACCTTAGATATATTAACGCCCAGTGATGTTACCTTTCATGATGTAGAAAATGGCAAGGTCGATATGGCCATAAACCGCTTTGAAAACTTACCTCAGTCGTTTCACCACAAGCGAATTTGGAAGGATAGCTTTTGTTGCTTAGTAAAATCGGATAACCCTGTTATTACTAATTTCACTCTTGATGCTTACCTAAAGTCACGCCATATTTGGGTGAGTAAAACGGGCTTTGGCGTTGGTGTCGGAATGGACCCTGCTGATGTGCAAAAGCTTGGTTGGGTCGATGAGGCCCTAGCCCACTTTGGTAAGCATCGTAATATCGCCACCTTCACCCGTAACTACCATGTGGCTATCCACTTGGCCAAAGAGCAAAACCTCATCGCTACCTTGCCATCAAAAGCGGCCAACATTTACCATGCGGATCCAACGCTTACCGTATTAGAGCCACCTTTTCCTATTCCGCCCTTTGAATTAGACATGATCTGGAGCCCGTTATTACACCGCGATGCCAGTCATGTGTGGCTGCGCCAAAAGATTGCTGAAGTAGCAGAAGAGCTGGCCTAAACGTTAGCCACTCTGATCTCATAAAGGGAGTGGTTTTTTCGTGATTTAAGCCATCTTAGTCTATGCTGTTATAAAGCACACTACTTGGCTTAACTCGTATGAAGAAGTTTTCCTATCGCACCACCATAGACCTTAAAGAGAAACTGATCCATGCTGCAGCTTATGGTGATTGTGTCGAAGACGACATTGTTAATATGTATAAAAACCTTGGCAACTACCTAAAAAGCAATGATTTTAAGCATTTGCTAATCGATGTCTCACAGCTCAATATTACCTACGACTACCCAAACGTGCTGACCGTGTTAAAGAAAATTAATGAAGTATTAGACGGTATCGCCATTGCTCGGATCGTTTCTTCGAAAGATGCCAAGAGTGGCCTCATCGAAGCTTTCGCCGAAAAGCATTAACTTAAACTGCGTAACTTTGAAAATCAGCAAGACGCCGTTGCCTGGTTAAGCACCGTAGACGATGAGTAATAACATTCCGAAGTAACACTGAGTTATTGTTGTTGCTGTTTTAAGTAGCGCTGCACGGCACGGTTATGCTCGGCCAAGGTTTTAGAAAACTGATGTCCCCCAGTCCCCGACGCGACGAAATAAAAGTATTCCGTCTGCTGCGGATTCAACGCGGCCTTGATCGCGGCTGTCGAAGGCATGGCGATGGGCGTGGGAGGTAAACCGTCAATTCGATAGGTGTTGTATGGCGTCATCTGACGCAGATCTTTGCGTTTAATGTCGCCGTCAAAAGACTCCCCAATGCCATAAATCACGGTTGGGTCAGTTTGTAGGCGCATGCCTTTTCTAAGACGATTAATAAAGACTGACGCGACTTTGCTGCGCTCACCATCCACCCCTGTTTCTTTTTCAACAATCGACGCTAAAATCAACGCTTCATAAGGAGATTGCAATGGTAGATCAGGTTTTCGCTGTTGCCACTGTTGCGCTAAAACCTGTTGCATTTTTTGGTGCGCTCGCTGCAATAACGCCAATGCCGAGTCATTGCCATGATAATAATAGGTATCGGGATACAGCCAGCCTTCAGCGCTGTCTTGCTGAAGCCCTAGCTGCTCACTAAGGTTATCAATATCATAATTTAAGTAAGGCGCAGCGGCGATTTTTTTGGTCACCGTCCAAATGGCTTCGCCCTCAATGATAGTAAAACTAAAGCGGTGCTGCTGACCGCGACGTATAATTGCTAACGCCTCGAGAACCGGCTTGCCTTTAAGCTGGTAAACACCGGATTGCAATGCAAATTGCTGGGGTGCCAGTTTACTGTATAAATTGTAAGGCAAGCAGCTTTCTATCGCCCCGACCTGTTGCCAGCGTTGACATAAGCGGCGAAAGGTTTCTCCTGCTTTTACCTCAGTGTAGGTTTCATCCAGCAGTAACTTTTCGCTTTGCATCTGCTCCACCACTGATAACAACCACCAGGTTGCGGATGCAATCAGCAAAAGCAACAATACTAGTAATTTTTTTATCATGCCTTCACCTGTAAAAATTGCTGCTGTAACTGCCGAGTCTTGGCGATATCGAACGTCTTTTCTTGCAATCGCTGCACGGGAACCAAAGCCATTAAGCTATTGCAAAGATAGATGGCATCGGCTTGTTTTAGTTCGGCTAAGTTGACGTTCTGACTGTGAATATTGAGTTGACTCGAGAGGTAGTCCAAATACACACCGCGGATGCCACACAGGCTTAAATCAGGGGTATAAATGTTACCTTGTTTGATAAATATAAGGTTGGCCGCCGACGCTTCAATGATATGGTCATTGATATTGGCCACCACCACATCTTCTTCGCTAAATTGCTGAGCATCTTGTTTAACCAGTACCTGCTCTAAGCGGTTTAAGGTTTTTAACCCTGCCAGTAATGGCTGCAAGCCAAGTTTAATATTACTCATCGCCAAACTGATCCCCTGTTGTTGCCAACGCAGGTAATGCTCAGGGTAGTCAAAGGTTTGCAGATTAAATACTGGCGTTGCGCGCTCTGGTGCTTGGTAGCCTCTGCCCCCTACGCCACGAGTAATAAGGATCTTGATAACTCCTTGCGCTATCCCTGCGGTGGCTTCAGCAAGTTGTTGCTCTAGTTGCTGCCATGGCAACGCCGGAAAGCCTAAGCGCTGTTGGCACTCTAACAGCCTGGCCCGATGAAATGGCCAAAGTTGTGCCTTACCATTTTTTATCAACGCCGTAGTGAAGAAACCATCGCCATAACTGAGCCCACGGTCGTTCGCTGGGAATTGGGTTTGCTGCTGCAAGTCATTACTCCATTAACTGAAAAAGCCCGGCAATGCCGAGCTTTATGATAATAACCTAAATATGCATCATTATGCTAAGGCTAACTACACCTTTTTAAACAGCAATGAGCCGTTCGTGCCACCAAAGCCAAACGAATTACAAAGAGTGTAATCAAGCTTGGTATCACGTGCTGTGTGCGGTACATAGTCCAAATCACAGCCTTCGTCTGGGTTATCTAAGTTGATGGTTGGCGTCACTTTTTGCTCTTGTAGAGCCAAAATGGAGATAATTGACTCTACCGAGCCGGCCGCGCCAAGTAAGTGGCCCATCATGGACTTTGAAGAACTCACCATCACTTTATCGGCAGCAGCACCAAACACTGATTTAACCGCTTGTGTCTCAGCCACATCGCCTGCCGAGGTAGATGTCCCATGGGCATTAATGTAACCAACCTGATCGGCATTTACACCGCCATCTTTAAGCGCGTTTTCCATTGCCAACGCCGCACCAGCACCGTCTTCAGGTGGAGAAGTCATATGATAGGCATCGCCACTCATGCCAAAGCCAGATAATTCAGCGTAAATTTTTGCCCCACGCGCTTTAGCGTGCTCATACTCTTCAAGTACGATAACCCCTGCGCCATCAGCCAGCACAAAACCATCACGGTCTTTGTCCCAAGGTCTTGAGGCAGCTTGCGGATCGTCATTACGAGTTGATAACGCTCGCGCAGCACTAAACCCACCCATACCAATTGGCGTAGATGCTTTCTCTGCACCCCCTGCCACCATGGCATCAGCATCACCATAAGCAATCATTCGTGCAGCGTGGCCAATATTATGAAGGCCTGTAGTACATGCGGTGACGATTGAAATATTCGGGCCTCTGAGGCCATGCATAATGGATAAATGACCCGAGATCATGTTGATGATGGTAGAAGGCACGTAAAAAGGAGATAACTTACGTGGGCCACTGTTCAACAACTTAACATGGTTTTCTTCAATCAGTGTTAAGCCACCGATACCAGAACCAATGGCAACACCAACGCGATCCGCGTTTTGCTCAGTGACTTCCAATCCAGAATCATTGAGTGCCTGTACACCAGCTGCGATACCGTATTGAATGAAGACATCCATTTTTTTGGCGTCTTTTTTGGAAATATAATCAGTGACATCGAAGTCATTGATCAAACCAGCAAATTTGGTGCCGAAACCTTCAGTGTCAAAGTGTGTGATATTACGAATGCCACTACGGCCTTCTAATAAGCCCTGCCAGGTAGATGCAACATCATTACCCAGCGGCGTCAACATACCTAAGCCAGTTACTACGACTCGACGTTTAGCCACGGTGTCCTCCAAAAAGGGATTATTATATTGATGGGGGGTCTAGAAATGAATTAGGGCAGCGAGTGCTGCCCTAATGGGATAACTGGTTACTCAGCGTGAGCAGTAACGTAGTCGATAGCTGCCTGAACAGTAGTGATTTTCTCAGCTTCTTCGTCAGGGATCTCAGTATCAAACTCTTCTTCTAGCGCCATTACAAGCTCAACAGTGTCTAGAGAGTCAGCACCAAGGTCATCAACAAATGACGCTTCGTTTTTCACTTCTTCTTCTTTAACACCTAGTTGTTCAACAATGATTTTCTTTACGCGTTCTTGGATGTCGCTCATTCTTCTTTCCTTTATTTAAACGCTACTGCGTTAATTTTCAGATTTTGGCGCAGTTTACGCCGCATCATACTGGGATTCAAGGATTGACCCTCACTTTTTTTTCTGGTCAAACCTGTTACAAACCTATGAATCTTTTTATCGCTTATTTTCAATACGATTTCAAGTACGTTGTCGACAAGATCACAAAAAATTCAATTAATTTGCGTTCTCATCCCCGTTTCGGTGACGACGGGTGTAGCTTGCTACAAAGTAGCTTACACCATGTACATAGCACCATTAACGTGTAATGTTTCGCCCGACACATAGGCCGCAGCGTCCGAGGCTAAATAGATGACTGCCGCCGCAATTTCTTCAGGTTGACCTAAACGCCCTGCTGGGACATTGGCTAAGGTTGCCGCTTTTTGCTCATCCGTTAACTCATCGGTCATATCCGTTTGGATAAAGCCCGGAGCTACAGTATTTACCGTAATACCACGAGATGCAACCTCACGCGCCAAGGATTTTGTAAATCCAATCACACCCGCTTTCGCGGCAGCATAATTAGACTGGCCTGCGTTGCCCATGGTGCCAACCACCGAGCCAATATTGATAATACGGCCCGATTTCTTTTTCATCATAGGACGCAATACGGCTTTAGACAGTCTAAAGACCGAAGACAAGTTGGTATCGATAATGTCGTCCCACTCTTGCTCCTTCATACGCATTAGCAGGTTATCGCGGGTAATACCGGCGTTATTCACTAATACATCAACATCACCAAGATCGGCCTTAATCGCAGCTAATGTCTCAGTGATCGACTCAGGTTCGGTGACGTTCAACGCATATCCTTTACCATTTTCACCTAAATAGTCAGAAATACGTTGTGCACCACTTTCACTGGTTGCCGTACCAGCTACTTTCGCGCCTTGAGCCACCAAAGCGTTAGCAATGGCTTTACCTATACCCCGGCTGGCACCAGTGACTAATACCACTTTGCCTGCTAAAGAAAATAAATTACTCATCTGTTATTCATCCTTATTCTGCTGCTGCAATGGCAGCTAAATCATTGACTGAGCTACAGCTTACGCTGCGGTCGATGCGCTTCACCAAGCCACTGATGACTTTTCCTGGACCAAACTCGAAGCTCGTGGTGATCCCCTCTTTGGCCACGGCTTGGACTGTTTCTGTCCATCTTACTGGGCTGTATAACTGACGTACTAAGGCATCTTTTATCGCTGCCGCATCTTTGCTAATGACCACATCAACATTATTGATCACGGCATATTTCGGCTCATTAAAGCTAATTGCTTCTAGGTCTTGTGCTAACTTTTCCGCCGCTGGCTTCATTAGCGCACAGTGTGAAGGGACACTCACTGCAAGTTCTAAAGCACGTTTAGCACCGGCTTCCTTACACGCTTGCGAGGCACGCGCTACGGCTTCAACGTGACCTGCAATAACAACTTGTCCCGGTGAGTTATAGTTCACTGGAGACACCACATCTCCTTGCGCTGATTCAGCACACACTTTAGCAACAGCCTCGTCATCAAGACCGATGATCGCCGCCATCGACCCCGTGCCTGCTGGCACCGCTTCTTGCATATATAAACCACGTTTTTCTACTAATTTAACTGCATCAGCAAGGTTAAGTACACCGGCACACACTAACGCTGAATATTCCCCTAAGCTGTGTCCAGCTAAGGTTAGTTCAGCATCCACTTGCTTTTCTTGCCACGCTCTGAAGATAGCAACACTGGCGGTTAATAGCGCCGGTTGCGTGCGGAGGGTTAAGTTAAGCTCCTGCTCTGGGCCATTTAATACCAGCTCAGCTAGGTCGTAGCCTAGTGCCTGTGACGCTTCTGCAAAGGTGTTTTTGACAATTTCTGAGGAAGACAATAATTCAGACAGCATACCCACGCTTTGTGAGCCTTGGCCTGGGAAAAATAGTGCAATTTTTTGTGACATAATGTGCTCTTTCTTTTGTGTTCTCGTCACGTCCTCATGTCACCTTGTGATGTTAAGGGGTGGGACCTGACGGTTGTTTTTCTGTTTCAGCTTGTTCAAGCACCGCTTGAATTTTTTCAGGGATCTTACGCTGCACCTCTTGTGCAGCTTCCTCAATGGCAGCTAAAAATGCCTTGTTGGTGGCATTGCCATGGCTTTTTACCACAATACCGCGCAATCCTACCAGACTTGCGCCGTTATACTGGTCGGGGTTCACGCGTTTATACAGTTTTTTTATAACGGGTCGGAGCATAAATGCCAACACTTTATAAAAAAAGTGCTTTTTCAGCGCTTTAGTAAACTTATGCATGATTAGCTTAGCAATCCCTTCACAAGTCTTCAGTGCCACATTCCCAACGAATCCCTCACAAACAATGACATCGGCTTTGCCGGAAAACATATCACTGCCTTCACAATAGCCTTGGTAATTAATAAAAGAAGACGCACGCATCAGTTTAGCGGCTTGCTTGATGCCATCATGGCCCTTGATTTCTTCAGCGCCAATATTCAATAGGCACACTTTCGGAGCATCACAGTGCAGCGCTTCTCCAGCGACTATGGAGCCCATAATGCCAAACTGAAACAAGGTATCAGCATCACAATGGACATTGGCGCCAAGGTCAAGTAAGTATACTGGTTGCTTTTTCTCTGTTGGTACGGCAGAAATAAGGGCGGGACGGCGAATGCCTGGCAGCATTTTAAGTACATAATGGGCCATTAAAAATAGCGCCCCAGTATTACCTGAACTGACACACGCTTGTGCTTGGCCTGACTTCACCAATTCCAACGCAATGCGCATTGAAGATTGTTTTTTATTTCGTAGAGCTTGTGCGGGATCGCAACTGTTGGTCACCACCTCTTTGCAATGAATAATTTGCAACCTAGGATGGTCGAGCATTTTGGCTTTTATGAGTGCTTCTTCTATGACTTGTTGATTGCCACAGAGTAATAGAGTTAGGTGAGGATGCTTTAACACCGCAGCAATGGCTGCTGGGATAGATGAACGGGGGCCGTAATCGCCCCCCATCATATCTAACGCTATGGTTAGATTGGTCAGCATATAGCAATCTCTTAGTTAGAAATTACTTTAACGCCTTTGTAGTAACCGTCAGCAGTTACGTGGTGACGACGGTGAGTCTCACCAGAAACTTGATCTACAGTTAAAGTTGGACCACTGATCGCATCGTGTGAACGGCGCATGCCGCGTCTTGCACGAGACTTTTTGCTTTTTTGTACAGCCATTAGTCTTCTCCTAAGAATCTTTCTTAAGTTGTTTCAAAATATCAAATGGATTTGGTTTGTCATCTTTTGCTGCTAATTTACCAAAGCTAGTAGGCTCTGATGAATAACTGCATGAAGCTTCGTTGTGTGTAGGCACTATTGGAATAGCTAAAATCAGTTCGTCTTCGATTAACTCAAATACGTTGATTTCACCGTTTTCGTCCAGCTCTACTTCATCGTAACCTTCAGGTAGATGATCTGACTCTGCATCCAAACCAATTGGCGAATACACAAAGTCTTGTTCCAAATCCAACCCTAATTCTCCATTACAGCGTTGACAAGTTACAGTTACATGTGTTGATAAGTTACCACTTATTACCACTAAACCTTGCTCGTCAATTTTGCAATGAATCTTTACCGCTATTTCACCTGCTTCCTCCTGCACAACTTGCTCTAAACGAGAAAGTTTTTCAAGCGGGACAATACCGTCATACGTTAAACGATGTTGAGCTGCTTTGCTGGGATGAAGAGTGATGGGAATTTTCACCTTTTGCATAGGGGCTGCATCATATAGATAGTTACTGTGTTAGTCAAAGTAAAAATACACTTTCCCTTTGTTTTTCGCCTTATTGCGCTATATCCTGTCGTCAATGACGTTTGTATAAAAAGGTTTTTATGAACCCGGCCATTATTTTAGCTTCAAGTTCACCATTTAGGCAGTCAATTTTAGAAAAATTACAGCTCCCTTTTAGCAGCTTTGCTCCAGCAATTGACGAAACGCCACAAGCACAAGAGACGCCAGAGCAATTAGTGCGGCGGCTAAGCGAAGAAAAAGCCAAAACGGCACAACAGCACTTTAGTCATGGTCTCGCCATAGGCTCAGATCAGGTGGCGGTTTTTCAACAACAAATACTTGGCAAACCTCACAATAAAGAAAACGCGGTACGCCAGTTGAGTCGCTTTAGCGGCCAGCGTGTCGAGTTTCTTACTGGCTTATGTGTGTATGATATTGCCAGCGGTAAATTCCGCTCGCACGTGGTGCCATTCAGTGTTCACTTTCGAACCTTAACAGCCCAACAAATTGACTATTATTGTGAGGTTGAACAACCCTACCAATGCGCAGGCAGCTTTAAATGTGAGGGACTGGGGATCGCATTATTTGAAAAGTTACAGGGCGACGATCCCAATACCTTAATCGGATTACCCTTAATTCAACTCACAGAGATGTTGCTTGATTTCGGTGTCGATATCCTGAGTCAGCAATAGCTGCGAAAGCTGTTGATAATTATCACAGATGTGTTTCGCGTGGGTATTAGACAATATCTCGCGCGAAGCCACGCCCATGGTGACGCCTATAGCGTCAACCCCGGCTCGCTGAGCCAGCTCCATATCAATCAGAGTGTCTCCTACCATGACCGCCTGCTGAGGTACAAGCTGCAATTGCTGTAAAATTTGTTCGAGCATGTCTGGGTGAGGTTTTGACTGCGCTTCACAGGCCGTTCGCGTTATCACAAAATAGTCTTGCAAACCACTTTCAGCTAATAAACGGTCTAGCCCCACTCGGCTTTTACCCGTGGCCACGGCAATGTGTTTTCCCTGTTGCTTTAACTGTTTTAGCAGCTCAGTCACCCCATTAAACAGTGGCGTTGGAGTAGTATCTACGTGCTTGTAAATGTGTTTGTAGGCAGCCACCAGTTGTTGCAACTTATCTGGGTGATGGGGAAATAACCGCAACATGGCCTTTTCCAATGACAGGCCAATGATGTTTTTAGCTTGTTCGTCCGTCACCCTTTCCAGGCCACAGTCAGTGGCGGCCAAATGAATGGTATTAACAATTTTTGGCACGGAATCCATCACCGTGCCATCCCAGTCAAAAATAATACATTGATAATGCATATTAGCCACGCAACCGAGTTAAGCACGCCTGCAGCGCCTCATCTAATGGCGCCTCAACGTGGTGAGTGGTTTCTGTTTTGGGGTGGATAAAACGCAACTCTTTAGCATGTAAAAATAAGCGGTTTAAGCCTAACTGACGCATTTTGCCATCAAACACCTGGTCGCCATATTTGTCATCACAAGCAATAGGATGGCCTTTACACTGGGTATGGACGCGAATTTGGTGTGTTCTACCGGTTACCGGCGAAGCTTGTACCAAAGAAGCATGTTCAAAACGCTCCACCACACGAAAGCGCGTATGCGAAGGCTTGCCTTGCTCGTGATCCACTCTCACCACCCGCTCTCCAGATTTTAAGGTGTTTTTTCTCAGTGGCTCAGTCACGTTTTTATGCTTGGCACCCCATTGACCTGCAACTAATGCGAGATAGTTTTTCTCCATGGTTTTTTCACGAAGCTGTTCATGCAAGCCTTTTAACACAGCCCGACGTTTAGAAATTAATAAACAGCCCGAGGTGTCTCTATCCAAACGGTGCACCAATTCAAGATTTTGTTCTTGCGGGCGCAGAGCTCTCAGCGCTTCAATCAGGCCATAACTTAAGCCACTGCCACCATGAACCGCCATACCTGCCGGCTTATTTATTACAATCAGATACTTATCTTCATATAATATGGCTTCTTCGAGGTTGGCTACCTTGTCGAGGTTCTTAGGGACAAATTCTGTTTTTTCTGCCACACGAATCGGCGGAATGCGGATCTCATCATTGATTTGCAGCTTATAAACTGGCTTGACCCGCTTTTTATTCACCCGGACTTCGCCTTTACGGAGAATTTTGTATACGGCACTTTTAGGCACACCTTTTAAATGAGTCACTAAGAAGTTATCAATCCGTTGGCCTTCTTGGTCTTCGGATACGCTAACAAAGGTTACTTTTAATGCGGGTTTGTCTGACATTGCCTAATCACTGATTTGAGTAATAATTTAGTTGCTATCACGGCACTATTAATGGGATAATCAAGCCGTTCCTTTTTGCGAGGTGCTTTTTATCGCAAAAACAATGTCGTGATGCACATCTTGGATGGCAGATCATACAGATTAGAGCTAATATTTCCAAAGCTTTTATTATCTCCATTCGAGCTAATACACGAGCGAACAGTCAATACGAAGCGCGTAATATTTCGTTCAATGACTGAACACGACAATAAAATAACCAAAAAGCAATAAATTAAAATTTGTCTGATGCGTTTATCACAGTTGCAGTAATACCCGTGCAAAAGGACCGCAACTCGTCAAACTCATAAGTATCTGAAGAGGTAAGCTGGATCATTGAAAATAACATCAGTGACAGCATATGAATGCCAAGGCACTTATGAAACGTCATAAACGTTACAAACACGAATGCAAAATCAGTGAAGTTATCCTGATAACAGCGGTTACTGTAAATATACTCTTTCTCCCAGTCGTGAGACTGCATTAATAATCAGAGTATCCAGGAGTTATAAACCGCCACTGGCTATACGTATCAGGCGCTGTAAATAAATTGAGTAGAGAATTACAATATGAAACGTATGCTGATCAATGCGACGCAGCAAGAAGAAATGCGCGTAGCACTGGTTGACGGCCAGCGTCTATATGATTTAGACATTGAAAGTCCTGGTCACGAACAGAAAAAAGCCAACATATACAAGGGTAAAATTACCCGTATCGAACCCTCACTAGAAGCCGCCTTTGTTGATTATGGCGCCGAGCGTCATGGTTTCCTGCCACTAAAAGAGATTGCTAAAACCTACTTCCCTTCTGGCTACACCTTTAACGGCCGCCCTAATATCAAAGATGTTATTAAAGAAGGTCAAGAGGTAATCGTTCAAGTTGATAAAGAAGAACGAGGCCAAAAAGGCGCAGCGTTAACCACCTTTATTAGTGTCGCAGGCAGTTATTTAGTACTGATGCCGAACAACCCACGTGCCGGCGGTATCTCACGCCGTATCGAAGGCGATGAGCGTATCGAGCTTAAAGAAGCTCTAAGCCGTTTAAATGTGCCTAAAGGCATGGGGTTAATCGTACGTACTGCCGGTGTGGGAAAATCTTTTGAAGAGCTTGAGTACGACCTTAAAGCCCTTCTGGTGCATTGGGAAGCCATTCAAAATGCTGCTGACAGTGGCAAGGCGCCGTTCCTTATCCATCAAGAAAGCAACGTTATTTTCCGTGCTATCCGCGATTATTTACGTCGTGATATCGGTGAGATTCTAATTGATAAGCCACGCGTGTTTGAAGAAGCCAAGGCACACATTGAGCGTTTCCGCCCTGACTTTATTAACCGCGTTAAGTTGTATCAAAACGATGTGCCTTTGTTTACCCATTACCAAATTGAAAGCCAGATTGAGTCGGCTTTCCAACGTGAAGTGCGTTTACCATCGGGCGGTTCAATCGTTATTGATCCAACAGAGGCACTGACCTCAATCGACATTAACTCTTCAAAAGCCACCAAAGGCGGCGACATTGAAGAGACAGCGCTGAACACCAACTTAGAAGCAGCCGATGAAATCGCCAGACAATTGCGTTTGCGTGACCTAGGCGGCCTGATCGTAATCGATTTTATCGATATGACACCACCGCGCCATCAGCGTGAAGTAGAGAACCGCTTAAAAGAAGCCGTTCGTACTGACCGTGCCCGAGTGCAAATTGGTAAAATCTCTCGCTTCGGTTTGTTGGAAATGTCCCGCCAACGCTTGCGCCCTTCATTAGGTGAAGCAAGCCAGCACACTTGTCCACGCTGTGATGGGCAAGGCACAATCCGCTCTAACGAGTCTATTGCTCTGTCGATTTTGCGCTTAATTGAAGAAGAAGCCATTAAAGACAACACCGCTCAAGTTAACGCCCAAGTGCCTGTGGCCGTGGGTGCGTATTTGCTCAATGAGAAACGCCGTTCAGTACAGCGCATTGAAAAGCGCCATGAATGCCATGTTATCATTATTCCAAACCAGCACCTTGAGACACCACACTATGAAGTGGTGAGACTGCGTAAGGATGAAACACCAGAAGCAGCCAGCTACCAACAAATTGTTACCCCAGAGCCGGAAGCAATGGAAGTGGCGCGACCGCAAACGGTAGTAAAAGAAGAGCCGGTGCTTAAAGGCGTGGTGATGCCAGATGCCCCTGCTCCGACTCCAGAAGCGCAACCACAACCAAAGGCGCCTGAGCCACAAGCTAAAAAAGCGGCTGAGGAAAGTTTACTTACTAAGCTTGGTAATTGGTTAAAAGGCTTATTTGCTCCTGCAGAAGAAGAGAAAAAGCCAGAGCAAGAGCAACCTAAGCGCGAATCAAACCGCCAAAACAACAACCGCCGTCGCAACAATAATCGCCGTCGCAATAATAATCGTCGCCGTCAAGATAACCAAAAAGACGATAAGCCAAACGATGCTGTGCAGAGCAAAGACGACAATGGTAATAAGGAACAGCGCAGTGATAATCGTAAGCGCCGTCGCCCTAATAACCGTAAACGTTCTGAGCAAGACAAAGCAAATCGTCCAGCCAAGCAACAAAATGCAGAAGCAACGGATACTAAGACGGATCATAAAGAGCAACCTGAGGCAGTCAAAGAGCACAAGACTAAACCACGCAGACAGCGTCGTAACCTACGCAAGAAAGTCCGTGTGGAAACTGAAGCTCAAGACAACACAGTGAGCACTGAGCAGAGCAACGCAGCGGCAACTGACGCAACCACTACCCCAGTGGCTGAGCAGAAGGCCGATAGCAACAAAGCGAAAAAGCCGGCAAAAGCTAAAGCGGAAAAAGTCAAAGCACAACGTGATGACACAGCGCAAGCGCCGGAGCCTGCAGCCGAGCCATTAGAAACTGCATCAGCAGAGCAAACCGTTGATACCAACGCGCCTAAAGCGGAAGCAGAGACAGCGCACACTGACGGCAATACTACACAGCAGTCCAATGCAGAAGCTGTGGATGAGGAGCAAAAGGAAAGCCGCACTCGTTCGCGTCGTTCACCTCGCCACCTTCGTGCCGCAGGACAGCGCCGCCGCCGTCAAGATGCGCCTGAAAAGTCGCAATCTAGTGCCTTTGTTCCGGTTGCCGATCAAGCGGCCGCTGAGTATGAAGCACAATTGCAAGCACAATCGCACAGTGAAGACGACAGCAGCAATGCGGTAACAAACACCGCAGAGCAAGCGGAGTCTGTCTCGTCAGCGCCAGCAGAAACTGCAACCACTGACACAGTAGCGGTGGATACTAGCACTGATGAGCAAGCACCGGCAGCTGAAGAGCAAGCCGTTGAGACGCCTGAGCAATCTCAGCAAGTTGAGCACAGTGCAGCAGCGGAACAAGCTGAGACAGAAGTTAACGCAATCGAGGAAGAGGTTTCAAGCAGTTCGGATGCACAGCAATCAGCGAGTGCAGCAACGGCTAGCCAGGAGTCTGCAGATGAGGCGCCTGAAAGTGCCGTTCAATCAGAGCAAAGCGATGAACAGCTAGCGTCTAAATCTGACTCAGCGCCACAACAGGCTGAAGCGAATGCAGCAGAGCCTGCCTCTGCAGATGAGCCACACGCCGACGTTGAGACTGAAGCTGCATCAGAGCCTGAAGTAACTGAACCTGAAACAACGGCAACGCCAGTCAATGGTCAAGCCCGCACACGTTATCAATACAGTGCTAATGCGCCAATGACCAAAGCAGAAAGTGTGGTTGAGCAAAATACCATGCCAACGCCAAAAGCTATGCCATTAGAGAACCGCCCAGCTGCCAGCAGCAGCTCCGGCGCGGGTTCGAAATCACCCAGTGGCAAAGCGAGTGCCGACATGGCCTCTCCTGCCCAAGTTGGTTAATAAACAAAACCTAAGCCAGTCTTTCTAGACTGGCTTTTTTTTGTTTGGTAATTGTTCTACCGCAATGGTAATACCAGTCCTTCATGGCGCTTAAGGCCAATTATCAGGTAGAATGCCGTCAATTTTTTGATCGTTATAGTCAAAAGTATGTTCACACTAAAGAGATTTCAACACGCCACAATTAAGGGTGACCTGTTTGGCGGAGTGACCACCGCGATTATTTCATTGCCATTGGCACTGGCATTTGGCGTGGCCTCGGGTGCTGGCGCTGAAGCAGGCATGTGGGGCGCCATATTAGTGGGGTTATTTGCAGCCCTATTCGGTGGTTCAACCTCGCTGATCTCAGAGCCTACCGGCCCAATGACAGTGATCATGACTGCGGTGTTAACTGCAACCATGAGTAAATACCCAGAAAATGGTCTGGCCATGGGCTTCACGGTAGTGATGATGGCCGGTGCCTTCCAGATCCTACTGGGCACCCTTAAGCTCGGTAAATACGTGACCTTAATGCCATACAGTGTCATATCCGGCTTTATGTCTGGTATTGGGGTGATTTTAATTATCTTGCAATTGGCTCCGTTACTGGGTCACCAAGCCCCTGCCGGAGGCGTAATTGGTACCTTAGCCAATCTGCCGGAGCTGGTACTCGATTTACACCTTGCGGAATTATTCTTAGGCGTTATCACCTTAGCTATCTTGTTTAAGATGCCAAGTCGCTGGCGTCAATACGTACCAGCGCAATTGGTGGCTTTGGTTGCCGTGACCTTGCTGTCAGTGATTGTTTTCGATACTGACACCATTCGCCGGATTGGTGAAATACCCAGTGGCTTACCGAGCTTAGTGTTTCCGGTGCTATCGCCAGAACTCTTTATTGAGATGCTGATTGATGCTTTGGTGCTGGGTACTTTGGGCTGCATTGACACGCTCCTGACCGCGGTCATCGCCGATAGCCTAACCAGAACCGAGCATGACTCTGATAAAGAGTTACGTGGTCAAGGGATAGCTAACATGCTCGCTGGCTTGTTTGGTGCACTGCCAGGGGCAGGAGCAACCATGGGCACAGTGGTGAATATCCAAGTAGGTGCCCGCTCTCCCATTGCTGGTATCTGTCGTGCGTTGATCCTCATGGCCGTAGTGTTTGTCGCAGGCGGTTTAACTGAGCCCATCCCCATGGCGGTATTAGCGGGTATCGCGGTGTATGTTGGCTACAATATTTTGGATTGGAGTTTTATCCAGCGCGCGCACAAGTTAAGTGTCAGCCAAATGGCAATTATGTACGGCGTGATGCTGCTCACCGTGTTTGTCGACCTCATTGTTGCTGTGGGTCTTGGCGTGTTTATCTCTAATATTATGGTGATCGAGCGCCTAAGCCAAGTGCAAGAAAATCATGTTAAAGCCATTAGTGACAGTGATAGCGATGAATACGTGCCATTGACCGAGAATGAGCGAGCGCTGCTCGACCAAGCCGATGGCAAGCTGTTATTTTTCTACCTCTCAGGGCCGATGATATTCAGTGTCTCAAAAGCCATTGCCAGACAGCATCGTAAAATAAGCGAATACAACGCCATGGTGTTGGATTTAAGTGATGTTGCCATGATAGATGTTACCGTTGGCTTGGCCATTGAGAATGCTATCTCTGATGCTCTAGATGCCAATTGCAGCGTCTATATCTACTCGCCCAACAGTGAGACCACTGATAAGCTAAAACGCTTAAATATTCACGACCGTCTAGGCGACAAAGCCTTTTGTGATAGCCGCGAGCAAGCGCTCAGTGAAGCTATCGATAAGATGGCGAAAACTGACTGAAGTATTCACTTAAATGGTCGAGCATAAGCCGCAAACTGGTGGCGACAAATTGCCTGGGCGGATACAGCGCCCAGACTCCCTCTTGCTCGGGGCGAAACGCCGTTAATACTTCCGTCAGCTCGCCTGAGGCCAATGCTTCTTGGACATAGTAATGGGGAAGCTGTACTAAGCCTAAGCCTTGTTTGGCAGCTGCTAATAAGCCCCAGCCGCTGTTGCAGCGCAGCGCCCCACTCACTTTAACAAAGCGGGAATTGCCCTCCTCTAAAAATCGCCATTCACTGCTGTTACCTATCAAACACTGATGCTTTGCAAGCTCTGACAGCGTATGGGGCTGGCCATAATGATCGAGATACGACTGTGCGCCGCACACCATGGTCTCTCGCACGGTCAACTTTTTAGCGCGCAGTGAGGAGTCTTGTAATGGCCCAAGGCGAATGGCGAGATCAAAGCCCTTATCCAATAAATCGACCTGATGATTGGTTAAGTGGATTTCAACTTCCACTTTCGGATAGAGCCGCATAAACTCAACGATGGCAGGCATCACATACGACTCACCATACATTACTGGCGCGGTGATTTTTAACTTTCCTGTGGGCTGGCGGTCTCTTTGCCGCAGCGCCGCCGTGGCATCATCAAGACCATGCTGCAAGTGTTTGGCATGGGATAAAAACACCTCGCCCTCTTGGGTTAATGCCAGCTTTCTGGTGGTGCGTGTTAACAGTTGCACATTTAGACGCTGCTCGAGTAACTTCACTCGCCGGCTGATCTGGGCGACTGAGGTATTCAACTGCTGTGCTGCCGCACTAAAAGAGCCATTGGCGGCCACTGCGACAAACTCATCTATGCCATTCCACCGATCCATTATTACATATCCGTAAAAGTCTTTATTAATTTTAAAGATTATCAAATTTTAAATGCTAGTTATACTGTGTTTAGTTTCTCAAGAAAGGAAAGTAACATGTCAGAATTCATTAAATCGAAAGCGGCCATTGCTTGGGGCCCAGGGCAACCACTGAGCATTGAAGAAGTGGATGTCATGCCACCGAAAAAAGGCGAAGTATTAGTGAAGATCACCGCCACAGGCGTTTGTCACACCGATGCATTCACTTTATCTGGAGAAGATCCTGAGGGCGTTTTCCCGGCTATTTTAGGCCATGAAGGTGCTGGCATCGTCGAAGCGGTTGGTGAAGGTGTTACCAGCGTTGCCGTTGGTGATCACGTTATTCCGTTATACACCCCTGAGTGTGGTGAGTGTAAGTTCTGTAAGTCGGGCAAAACCAACCTGTGCCAACAGATCCGTGAAACCCAAGGTAAAGGCCTAATGCCAGACGGCACTACGCGCTTTTATAAAGATGGCGAGCCTATCTACCACTACATGGGCACCTCGACGTTTTCTGAGTACACCGTATTGCCAGAAATATCCCTTGCCAAAGTCAACAAAGAAGCACCTCTTGAAGAGATTTGTCTGCTCGGCTGTGGCGTCACCACGGGTATGGGTGCTGTGATGAACACAGCAAAAGTGCAACAAGGCGATACCGTGGCTATTTTTGGTCTCGGTGGCATTGGTTTATCAGCCATCATTGGTGCTCAAATGGCTGGTGCAAGCCGCATTATTGGTATCGACATTAATGAAGACAAATTTGATCTGGCGAAAAAACTAGGCGCCACAGATCTCGTTAACCCTAAAGACTTCGACAAGCCTATCCAAGAAGTCATTGTCGAGATGACCGATGGCGGTGTCGACTTCTCATTTGAATGTATTGGCAATGTTGATGTGATGCGCAGTGCTTTAGAGTGTTGCCATAAAGGCTGGGGGGAATCCGTTATTATTGGTGTCGCAGGCGCCGGTCAAGAGATTTCAACCCGCCCATTTCAATTAGTTACCGGCCGAGTATGGCGCGGTAGTGCCTTTGGCGGGGTTAAGGGCCGCTCTGAGTTACCTGACATCGTAGAACGCTACATGGCAGGTGAGTTTAAATTAAATGACTTTATTACCCACACCATGACGCTGGATGACATTAACGAGGCCTTTGAGCTAATGCACCAAGGTAAGAGCATTCGTTCAGTGATCCATTATTAATAGTTAATTCTACAATCCAAGGACGCCCTAGGCGTCCTTTTCAGTTAGGAGAACCATGATGGAACTAATTTCCAGTAATAAAGTCTCTGGCGGTTGGCACAAGCGATATAAACACCATAGTCAGTGTAATCAATGTGACATGACGTTCGCCATTTTCTTACCACAGCAGGTCAATGAAGGGAAACAAGTACCAGTGTTATATTGGCTTTCTGGCCTGACTTGCACGGATGAAAACTTCATGCAAAAAGCCGGCGCTTTCAAAAAAGCCAACCAACTCGGAATGGCGTTGGTCGTCCCTGACACTAGCCCGCGCGGCGAGGATGTGGCTGATGATCCTGACGGCGCTTATGACTTTGGGCTTGGCGCAGGTTTTTATTTAAACGCAACTCAAGCCCCCTATGCCAAGCACTATCAAATGTACGACTACATCACCCAAGAGCTTCCGACGCTAATCCGCGAGCACTTTCCGGTGACATCACAGCAAGCCATTAGTGGTCATTCTATGGGCGGACATGGCGCATTAGTAATTGGTTTGCGCAACCCAGAGCAATACAGCAGTATTTCGGCGTTCAGCCCAATCGTAAACCCCAGTAATTGCCCTTGGGGACAAAAAGCGTTTACTGGCTACTTAGGTGAGAATAAGCATGATTGGCAGCAATACGATGCCACCGCGTTGATAAGCGACTATAAAGGCAAATGCAAGCCCCCTATTTTAATTGAACAAGGTGCTAGCGATCAATTTTTAGAGCAGCAATTAAAGCCTTGGGTTTTCGAGCAAGCAGCCACTGCCGCGCACTACCCTATGCAATTAAATAGCCACGATGGTTACGACCATAGCTATTTCTTTATTTCGAGCTTTATTGATGACCACCTTGAGTTTCATCATCAGTATTTTGAAAAGTAAAGTGGCGTATCGCAAAAGGCGCTTTGCGCCTTTTAACCATAAAAATCTACATCATACAGACTTCGTTTTTCGCTGAGTAACAGTTATTGATACTAGGACAACCTAGATATACAGCCGTGTCACAGCCAAATGAGCAATTACCCCAAGTATCTACCTGACCACCAGCAGCGCGTGGAGTTGCTTGATAGCCTAGTTCAGCACTTTTATTAGAGAGGTTTTTAATTTTTTTCTTGTTTAAATTTAATTTCATTTCTTTTCCTTAAATAATTATAATTTACCATGATCAATCAAAGATTTAACATCAAGAAACACAATTAACAAGAAAAAACATCTTACAGCCACCATTTGTGTAAAACCAACTCGGCTAGCGGTGGCTAAATTGAAAATACGTAATTCTTATTAGAGAAATAATAAAGCTCTGGTTTTTCAAATAAGCGGCCGCTGCAATAAACGACCTCAGCTAGCGTCACTTCCTACTCACTTTTTCGCTGATAAAAAGTCCGCAATGGCTGGATACGCCGTTAGTGGGCTACAATTCACGAATATGACAAACCGACCAGTGCAATTTCGGAAAACTAGAAAAATGACTATCCGGCTGAGTGATGCGCTTGCTTTTTGGCAGCGGGAAGCCAAGCATCCAGCCAAGTATATTGGGATCGTGAGCTTGCGCAGCTAAGGGTGTGGGCGCCGCATCTTTCGCTTGCAGCAGCCCCTCTCAATACGCAGTATACACTAGCTCATAATACCTACTTCTAGCAGCCACAAAAGCGCCTTGTCGCCTAGCCTATTTTGCAATTAGACATAAAAAAGGCGCACTCCCTGTGCGCCTTGCTTGCTTAACATTATGTATTACAGTAAATCGCTATAAGGATTATGCTCACACAGTTTAATGGCTTGCTCAAACCCTGGAATAGTGAGCTCTTGCTCGCTTAAGGTTAATGCAGACTCATCCACCATGCCTTCACCAAAACGATAAATAAGCTGGTATTGGCCTAAATCAGCGGCTTGTTGGTAGCTGCTTTGACGTGCCTGAGTTTCACCAAGCTTGTGTTGGTAGTCGGCAAACTGCTGGGCACTATAGCGTTTGCTTAGCAGCTGTTTCGTCAACTTTGGAGAAAACACCGTTGCCGTGGCGTTGTTGCCGCCAAAGCCTTTGGAATTAATAAACGCAATGTCCATTTCGTCACACTGATAATGCTCGGTACGAATATCGAGATGTTCACTGTGAACGTCCTCGGCCACGGCATCAATGGTGGTGATCCCTGGCATAATATTGTATTCAAATACCCCCAATGCCATCGCCAATTGATCGCCAGAAGCCGGTGCAATGGTATGACCCACATAGGCTTTCGGTGCCGCCACTTTCCAGCCATTAATACTGAAGGTTTCCGCTAGCTTGTGGTAAATTAATGACTCAGTCACGCGGTTTTGCGGGGTACTGGAGCCATGGGCCAGAATAAAGCTGCGTTTTGCCAGTGCTTCTTTTCCTGCTATCTCTTGCGCCAGCGCCACAGATTTTGCCATGGTGATGTAGTTACCAGGCCCCGGTGCCGTAATGGATTTTTTCACGCCGTCAGCATTAACGAAAACATCCGCCACCGACCCCATGATTTGCGCCCCGAGCTCAAGCGCTAAGGCATCATCCATGAGAATAGCCACTTGTGCGCCTTCACCAATGGTAAAGCCACAGTTTTCTCCAAATGGTCGGCTGGTTTTGCGATAATCTACCGTGTCGGTGTTGTCCAGCTTACGTAAGCCTTCCTCATTCGCCAATGCCCCCATATTGCCAAAACCCTCGATGATCTCAGGGGTAATAGCGCATTCACTACTGGCAACAATGGCAACCCGTGTACGACCCGCTTGAATATCGTTGACGGCGGCGCGCAAGTTATACAAGAACGTGGCGCAAGCGCCTGAGGTGGAGAAGGCAGTACCCACGCTGCCAGTAACGTAGGCATTGATAAAGTCAGTGGACATAGTATTCAGGCCCAACGCCAATTGTTTGGTACTGACTCTATCACCACGCAAGCGACTGCGAACCAGCCCCCCTAAGCCTTCTTCGTTCATTTGCCCTGCGACCGAGGCCGAGTAAGTGCCAATTTGATCCGGGCGCACACTGTTCATGACCTTATCCCAAGGCAAGCCGGTAGAGCGAATGGCATCGGTGGCTGCAAAAATCGTCGCCTGCAAGCCTCTGGGCTGGTAGCGACTGTTGTACATAGTTGCCGGCTCAAAGCCACTGGGTAACTGTCCGGCGGCTTTAATAGGATTGTCGCGGTGACTGAGGTGCTTAACTTCTAGCTGCTCACGGATAACTACTTCGACGGTTTTGTTATCTAGTTCAGTGACCTGCCAACACGCTGGTAACGGCTCAGGTAAGTCACGCTTACGACAACTAAAGACAATTTCTTTGCCGTCGTTGCTGTTCATAGTAAGTTTTTGCTGCCAAGGCGTGGCATCGACATCAAAGTGGTTTTTTTCAATCTTGCGGATCAAGGTGCCTGCTAAGATAGCGTCGCCAAATCGCGTTTCAATGTCACTCTTTGCGACTTCGTCACCTTGCACGTCTACAAGTTTGCCCTCATGATAGGTAACTAAGTTCATCAAGGTGGCTAAGCCAACAAAGGTTTCTTGGCGTGATTTTTGGTCTAGTTTATCAAGTACAATGCGTTTAAAACCTTGATGAAATGAAGTGCGCCCCGCGGCGTTAATTCCCCCCATTCCGACAATGATTGGCAATGCAGTCATGGTATTCCTAAAGTCTGATTGAAAATGATGACATTGATTTTAATTGCATTGAAATTAAACTTTTTGCATTATGCGCCATTAATAACACATTTTTCGCCACAATAAAGAGGTCGGAGCAGATGCAACCCACTACTCGCATTGCTATCGTGCTGTATCAACATATGTTAGTTACCAGTGTGACTTTGCCGCTAGAAATGCTTAAGGCGGGTCAAGCGTTTGCTCGCGTTCACGGCAAACCATCCTTTACGCCTTTAACCGTTGAGCTTTGCAGCAGCGATGGCGAAGCCGTGAATACCGACAACGCTTTGTCTTTACACGCGCAAAGCGACTTTAGCTCGCTGCCCTTGTATGACTACATTATTGTTCCAAGTATTTGGCGCAACCCACGCCCCATTGTGCAGCGTAACCCTGAGCTTAGCACCTCTTTGGCCGATGCTTGGGAAGCCGGCAGTACTTTGGTTGGAGTCGGTACTGGAGTTTGCTTTTTGGCGCAAAGTGGTTTGCTCAATGGCCACTCTGCAACCACCCATTGGCATTTCGCCAAACAGTTTGCCACTTTGTACCCCAATGTTGATTTAAAGCCTGACTACTTTATTACCCAATCAGAGCGTATTTATACCGTCGCCAGCTTAAACGCCTTGGCCGATGTCATCGTCCACTTGATTGAATTACTTTATGGCATTGACGCCGCTCACCACGTACAGCAAAACTTTTCCCATGAAATAAGAAAACCTTATGAAGAACAACGTTATCTTGAAGGGGCCGTAGACCGCCACGCCGATGAGCAAATCGCCGCCATTCAATTTTGGCTGAAAAACAATGCCGCAACGGAGCTGTCATTACCCAGTGTTGCCGCCCAGTTTGATATGAGTTACCGCACCTTTAATCGGCGCTTCAAACAAGCCACAGGTCAAACAGCGGTCGCTTATTTACAACAGCTAAGAGTAGAAATGTCGAAGGAGTTATTGGCCAGCAGCGATTTATCCATTCAAGATATCGCGCTGGCTTGCGGCTTTAACTCTCAGGGGCAGTTAAGTCGCGTGTTTAAACAGCAGATGGGAAAGTCGCCTACCAGTTACCGCCGCATTGTGCGCCGTAAACTGTTTTCTTAAGCGCGCAATCGCTTTATAAAATTTGTGCTACACACAAGCTTTGTTGACGACCATTAAAGGCAAAGGTGAATTCATCATCCACTTGGCAACCGCGTAACTGTTGCCCCAGAGGCGCAGCAAAGGTGAGTACCATTACGGTTTGCCCTTTGCACGCTACTTTTAACCCGCCTTCGCATGGAGCCAAGTAAAACCAGTGCGATTGATTTGACTCGTCAATCAGTTCCACCAAGCTGTTATGCCCTACGGTATTGCTGTGTTGCAGCTGCAGTTGTGCCACTATTTCGTTTTGCGCCCGGTGCAAGGCATCCACTCTTTCGCTTTGCCCTTCAGCCAAATAGCCGTATTCAATGCTTAGCGAGTCATATTGCGTCTCTGCTGCGCTTTGTTCATGAGTCGCGTCCGCCCGAGCGCTGTTGGCGGCTGCCGTGGCATTCAGTAACTGCTGCTCTAAGGCAAACTTTAAATGTTCAATAAAAACGCTTTTATTCATTGGTAACTCACTACGATTGGCTGGCTATAGAGCTGAGCTTGACCATTCACGACCACATCTAAGCGCAATAACCAGCGCATCTTAGGGTCACTACACATACCCACCATGGCACTTGCTGTGAGGCTATCGTCAAAAAATACCGGAATACGCCCCATATTCATGTTTTCCCCTTCTAACCACGCCGATTTCACTTCAACTTTAGTATTAGTTTGCAGCTGAATAACAAACTCGGTTTCGGGCTCAACCCTTGCGGAACCTAGGAATAACGAGAGGTGCTCGGAAAGTTTACAAGGGGATTGCGATAAACAAACATTTTTTGTTACTGAACTTTCACTATTTTCTGAACGTTCATGTATAATAGCAGTTGGGTCTGAACAGGCCACGAGGAAAAATCCTAGCATTGCCATGGTTAATTGCTTTGCAATCATGCTGGTTACCGTCACAACTTAAACCTGCGCAGTGTACGCAAGTTTAAAGACAATTGCTAGGTCGCTTAAGAAGCATACAAAAAGCGCGCTAAAAATTGATTGATGTCATAATTTTAGGTGTTTTTGGTATCTTTTCAGCAGCAAAAAAATTATTATTTCCTCGCAAAAATAAAGGTTTCTCGGGCTGGTTAGGTTTGCACTCAGGGTTTGAGTGAAAACATGACGGGCTTGAAGAAATATAACTAGGGCCTGTAATTCAGGTAATTCATTTCTAATCGCAATAAATTGCAGCGGAATCCAGAAAATGAGCCAAACAGTAGCATCACAAACTGAGTACAATTATAAAGTTGTACGCCAATTCGCTATCATGACAGTGATTTGGGGCATTGTTGGCATGGGTGTAGGTGTATTTATCGCAGCGCAACTTGCGTGGCCTGCGTTAAACTTCGACATTCCATGGTTAACATACTCTAGACTACGTCCGTTACATACGAACGCAGTAATCTTTGCATTTGGTACAAGTGCACTATTTGCAACCTCTTACTATGTTGTGCAGCGCACGTGTCAAACGCGCCTGTTCTCTGACAAACTTGCCGCATTCACATTTTGGGGCTGGCAAGCCATTATCGTCGCAGCAGCTATCACGCTACCGCTAGGTATTACTTCTTCTAAAGAGTATGCTGAGCTTGAGTGGCCAATTGATATTGCTATCGCAGTGGTATGGGTAACTTACGCAGTGGTATTCTTTGGTACTCTTATTAAGCGTAAAGTGTCACACATTTATGTAGCAAACTGGTTCTATGCTGGTTTCATTATCACCGTTGCTGTTCTTCACATTGTAAACAGCATGGCTGTGCCAATCTCATTGACTAAATCATACTCAATCTACGCCGGTGCGGTAGATGCCATGGTTCAGTGGTGGTATGGTCACAACGCGGTAGGCTTCCTTCTTACAGCTGGTTTCCTTGGTATGATGTATTACTTTGTACCAAAACAAGCTGGCCGTCCGGTGTATTCTTACCGTCTATCGGTTGTTCACTTCTGGGCGCTGGTTTCACTTTACATCTGGGCTGGTCCTCACCACCTACACTACACAGCACTACCAGACTGGACGCAGTCTCTAGGTATGGTAATGTCAGTGATTCTATTCGTGCCTTCTTGGGGTGGTATGATCAACGGTATCATGACGCTTTCAGGTGCATGGCACAAACTTCGTACTGACCCAATTTTACGTTTCCTAGTGGTTTCACTGTCGTTCTACGGTATGTCGACTTTTGAAGGCCCAATGATGGCAATCAAGTCGGTTAACGCCCTTTCACACTACACAGACTGGACTGTAGGTCACGTACACTCTGGTGCGCTAGGTTGGGTTGCAATGATCTCTATCGGTGCAATTTATCACCTTATCCCAGCACTATTTGGTCACGGCAACATGTACAGCATTAAGCTTATCAATACCCACTTCTGGTTACACACAGTTGGTGTTGTACTGTACATCGTAGCTATGTGGATCTCTGGTGTTATGCAGGGTCTAATGTGGCGTGCAGTAAACTCTGACGGTACCTTAATGTACAGCTTCGTACAATCACTTGAAGCTTCTAAGCCGTTCTACATCATGCGATTCCTAGGCGGTGTGTTCATCGTTGCTGGTATGCTGATTATGGCTTACAACGTATACCGTACGGTTTCAGCAAAAAGTGGCGAGTTAGCTACTGATGCTAATCCACAAGTGGCTTAAGGGGTAGTGAGTATGAGCAACAATAACTCTACAAACAAACACGAAATCGTTGAAAAGAACGTTGGCCTAATGGCTATTCTAACGGTGTTCGCGATTAGCTTTGGTGCTTTAGTAGAAATTACGCCACTAATGTTCCAAGATGACACAACTAAGCCAGTTGAGGGATTACGTCCACTGACTGCGCTGGAAATGGAAGGCCGTGATATCTACGTTCGTGAAGGCTGTTATAACTGTCACTCACAGATGATCCGTCCTTTCCGCGATGAAGTTGAACGTTATGGTCACTACTCAGTCGCCGGTGAATCAGTTTGGGATCACCCATTCCAGTGGGGTTCTAAGCGTACGGGTCCTGATTTGGCACGGGTTGGTGAGCGCTATTCAGATGATTGGCATTATGCCCACTTAATGGATCCGCGCTCGGTAGTACCTGAGTCGAACATGCCAGGTTACCCATGGCTAGATAGCAACAGAGTTGATACCACCCATACTTTGAAGAAATTACAAGTGTTCCGTGATGCATTTGGCATTGATAAGTCTTCTGACCGCTACAATGGCAAAGGCTACGGTGATGATGCAGAGCTACAAGCACAGGTTGATGAAATCCGTGCGATGAACGACGGCAAAGGTGCTACAGAAATGCAAGCACTTATCGCCTACTTACAGCAACTTGGCACACACTTGAAGTAATTATTATGGATTACGGCACATACAGAGGCATTTTGACTCTGGTAATTTTGATATTGTTTATAGTGATTGTTGTATGGGCTTATAGCAAGCGGTCAAAACGCCGTTTTGACGACGCCGCCAAAGCCATCTTTGAAGATGAAAAAGAACACAACAACACTATCTCTAATGAGGAAAAGGAGTCTGAAAAATGACTAGCTTTTGGAGTATCTGGGTTATTGTATTAACCCTTGCATGTCTAGCTCTGATTTTCGGCTTGCTACTTTGGAACCTGAAAAACTACACAGGCGTCAAAGAAGGTGAAAGCTGTGGCCACGAGTTTGACGGTATCGAAGAACTAAACAACCCACTGCCTAAGTGGTGGACCTACATGTTCTTCGCAACCTTTATTTGGTCGGTATATTACCTTGCGGCGTATCCTGGCTTAGGTAACTATGAAGGCTTTTTGAACTGGACCAGTTCTAACCAAGGGGTTACCTCTTTGGAAAAATCTAAGGAAGCCGTTGCAAAAGCTAAGGCAAATGGTGAGTGGGTTCAACTTGATAAAGAGTTTGAAGCAGCCGATGCTCGCTTCGGTCCTATTTTCCAAGAGTTTGCTAAACAAGACGTATTAGCTCTGGCTAAGAACGAAGAAGCACTGGAAATCGGTCAGCGTTTGTTTGCGCAAAACTGCGCTCAGTGTCACGGTTCAGATGCTCGTGGCGGCACTGGTTTCCCTAACCTTACCGACGATGATTGGTTGTATGGCGGTTCTCCTGACAAGATCAAAGAAACGCTATTACAAGGCCGCGTTGCAGCCATGCCAGGTTGGCAGGATGCGCTTGGCGACCAAGGCATCAAAGAAATGACTGCCTACGTGTTAAGCCTATCAGGTCGTACCGTTAACCAAAAAGACGCCGCAGCGGGTAAAGCCAAGTTTGCTATGTGTGCTGCCTGTCACGGTATGGACGGTAAAGGGTCTGTTGCCCATAACCTACCGTTTGGTGCACCTAACCTAACTGACAACATCTGGCTATATGGTGGCTCTCAGCGCGCGGTTGAAGAAACCCTACGTCATGGCCGTGCCGGTGTAATGCCAGCTTGGAAAGAGATCTTAGGTGAAGACAAAGTACACCTACTTACAGCATACGTTTATAGCCTGTCTCAGGAAAAATAAACTCACAGTTTGTAAGCTTATTTAAGATCAAAAAAGCCTCCGATTGGAGGCTTTTTTTTAGGTATTTACCGTAACTTACGGTAGAATATCGGCAAGTTTTATAGCCCTGTGAGCAACTATGAACCCGACCCCTTGGTATAAGAATTTTTGGCCCTGGTTTTTAATCTTTTTCCCGCTAGCAACCATCATTGCCTGTGTCTTGTTAGTGACTTTAGCTGTCGGCAACGGCCCCGACATGGTAGTAGATGACTACTATAAAAAAGGCAAAGCCATTAACCTGGAATTAAGTAAATTCAACAAAGCCAAAGCTTTGTATTTGCATGGCGATTTACGCGTTCAAAACCAAAAGGTGTCGTTTAAATTTACCAAAGGCGATTACTCTAAAGTACATGCCTTAAAGCTCTCTTTTTACCACCGCACCATCGAAAAGTACGATTTTGCTGTCATCTTAACTAAGAACGCCAGCGATGAGTTTACCGGTCTACTAGATGAGCCCCACAGTGGCGCGTTTACAATTTTTATTGAACCTATGGATGGCAGTTGGAAAATGAAAGAAAAGCTCCAACTTCCCCACCAAGATGTGATTGCAATAACACCGCAGTATAAGTAACCGTTCCTATGGCAGAATCTTGTTTTCATTGTTTAGAGCCGATCCCCAAGGGATTTGATGGCAGCGTAGCGTTTCAAGGTGAGCAGCAGCCAGTATGTTGCATCGGCTGCCAAGCCGTAGCAGAAACCATTATCTCTCAGGGCATGAGCGACTATTATACTTACCGCACCGAAAGCGCCGGTAAAGTGGAAGAGTTAGTCCCTGAGCAGCTAAAAATGCTGCTTAGCTATGATAATGATGAAATACAAGAAGATTTTGTCGAAACCAGCGGGGCGAATAAAGAAGTCTTGCTCAGTGTCGAAGGAATAAGCTGTGCCGCCTGTGCCTGGTTAATCGAAAAACAACTGCTGTCGTTAGGTGGTGTCGTCCGGGTTGATGTCAATACCTCAACCCACCGCGCCATGATTGTTTGGCAAGAGTCCAAAGTAAAGCTAAGCACTATCATCAAATCGCTGATGGAAATTGGCTACAAGGCCTATCCATTCCAAGCCGATGAAGAAGCCGCACAAAAACAAGCGGTTGCCAAAGCCTACATCCGCCGATTAGGCGTGGCTGGGCTGATGACCATGCAAGTCATGATGTTTGCCTTTGCCATGTATTTTGGCATGTTTTCTGGCATGGAAGAGGATTTTGAACAGTATTTTCGCTGGATTAGTTTAGTCCTTGCCTCCCCGGTTATTCTCTATTCGGCGATGCCCTTCTTAACCAATGCCATTAAGGGTCTTAAAGCCAAGCAACTGAATATGGACTTGCCCGTTTCGCTGGCCATTTTTGGGGCATACGGCGCCAGTACCTACGCCACCTTTATGGAGGTCGGTGAGGTCTATTTTGAATCCATTTGTATGTTTACCTTTTTGCTATTACTGGGTAAATACTTAGAGTTTCGTGCCCGTTTAAAAGCCAGTGAGTTTACCGCCAACTTGCAAAAGCTGCTGCCGCTGACTGCAAGAAAACTCGACAGCAACAATAATGAGCAGCCAGTTGCGGCTAAAAAACTTCAGCTCAATGACATTATTCTGGTCAAAGCCGGTGAAACCATTCCGGCCGACGGCTTGGTTATTCGTGGCCACACCACAGTGGACGAATCAATGATGACCGGCGAGCACTTACCGGTAAAGAAATTTCAGGGCCATCAAGTGTATGCCGGCACCGTCAATCATGACGGTGTGATCACACTAGAAATCAATAAAATAGGTCAAAACACCTTACTCAATCAAATCATTCGACTGCAACACAACGCCCTCACCAAGCGGCCAAAATTAGTCGAAATTACCGATAAGGTAGCGCAGTGGTTTGTGGCGTGTTTGCTGGTGTTTGCCTCGATCACTGCCGTCGGTTGGTACTCAGTATCACCCGAACAAGCATTTTGGGTGACTATTTCGGTACTCGTCGCCACTTGCCCTTGTGCCTTGAGTTTAGCCATACCCACGGCGCTCACCTGTGCAGTGGCAAGCTTAACCAAAAAAGGCATCTTGATAAAAGAAGCCCACGTGCTCGAAACGGCAACTAAGCTCAGCCGAGTAGCATTTGATAAAACCGGTACCCTCACCGAAGGGCGTTTTTCCATACGACATGTTGAACTAATTGATAAAGACCTCAGCGAAGATCAAATCCTTGAACTGGCCGCCGCACTTGAGCGTTACTCTGAACATCCCATTGCACGTGCGTTTTCGCACATAACCGCCAATGATAACCTAGTTACAGACGTTGAAGTTGTTGCAGGCGCGGGGATCCAAGGGCGCTGGCAACAGCAGCCTATAGCACTTGGCAAAAGTAACTGGTTTAACTCTCACGCTTCCTTTGCCCAAGCGACGTTATTTATAGAGCAAAAGCCGGTGGCTGACTTTTATTTTAACGATAAAGTCAAAGACAATGCCGAGCGGGTGGTAAGCCAATTACAACAATCAACGCTTAGTTGCCACATGCTCACGGGAGACAGCTCAAATGCTGGTAAAGAATTAGCAGAGCAGCTGGCATTAGACAGCTATCAAACTGCCTGTACGCCAAAGATGAAGCTGCAAGCGGTAGAAAAGTGGTCGCAACAAGGCGAAGTGGTGGCCATGGTTGGCGATGGCATCAACGACAGCCCAGTGTTTAATAGTGCCCACCTCTCTGTGGCGATGGACACAGGTGCTGATATTTCTAAAAACACCGCGGACGTGGTTTTGCTTAATAGTGACTTAAATGCCATTCTTGCATTACGCCAGGTGGCACAGCAAACCCGTCGTATTGTAAAGCAGAACCTTACCATTTCGCTGCTTTACAATGCCTCAATTTTACCCTTGGCGGCGCTTGGGCTAGTGCCCCCTTGGCTGGCTGTTATTGGTATGTCTGCCAGCTCCATTATCGTCATTGCTAACTCGCTAAGGTTATTAAAAATATGAGTATTATTTATGTCCTAATCCCGATTGCGATCCTGTTTGTTATCATTGCCATAGGGATCTTTTTCTGGGCAGTAAAAAGTGAGCAATTTTCGGATTTAAATAAGCAAGGCCACAGTATTTTATTTGATGATGATAAGCCTGGATCATCACAGCAACCACCGCGAGAAGATAAAAAAACCAGCGATGACTGAAATCAGTGTATTAAGTGCCTTTATTATGGGGCTGGCTGGCAGTGGCCATTGCTTGGTCATGTGCGGCGGCATTGCCAGCTCCTTGCAGTTGGCAAGCAAAAACCTCTCCGCCATTAAAGTCAGCTTGCTGTACAACCTTGGCCGTATCTGCAGCTATGCCATTGCCGGCGCCCTCGTTGCCTGGTTAGGAGCCAGTTTAGCCAAGCAAAATACCCTGATTGGCCATTCAATGAAGCTACTGAGTGGCGTATTTATGATCTTGGTGGGTGTGTACGTGATGCGCCTTGCAAGCTCATTGCAATGGCTAGAATCTCTCGCCAAAACCGTAATTTGGCAACATTTAGTGAAGTTGAACCGCCACCTTGTTCCAGTCAACACTCCTGCCAAAGCCTTTGCTTATGGCGCACTGTGGGGCTGGTTACCCTGTGGTTTAGTCTACTCAGCATTAACCTGGACACTGCAAGCTCAGACGGCGATACAAGGTAGCGCAATTATGCTCGCCTTCGGCCTAGGTACCTTTCCTGCTCTCATTGCCATCGGCCAGTCTGCACAACTGTTACAAAAAACCATAAATCATCAAGTGACTCGTATTGTTATGGGGAATATTTTTATATGGTATGGTGTTTATTTAATTATTATTGCAACTGATAAGCTAGTACATTAACCTAGGCTTAGTAGTGCAAGCTCTAAAATAAAAAGTAGCTAATTAGTTGTGAATGGGAGTTCCAAGCGATGAGTTACTTGGCTTTTTTGTCGCTAGAGCTTGCTGCAACACAGTGTTGTTGCCAAGATGTGCGTCATAGACTTATGGAAATTTTATGGACTTAAGTAATCAAAATCGTTCGAAGAGCCAATGTACCATTAGCTGCAATAACTGTAGCATTAGCCAGCTTTGCCTGCCGTTTTCTCTTAATGGCAATGAAATGGATAAATTGGACGAAATCATTGAACGTAAGAAACCACTGCACAAAGGTGATTTCTTATTTGAATCGGGCTCAAAACTCAATGCAATTTTCGCGGTGCGCTCAGGCTCATTTAAAAGCTACACATTGTCAGAGCAAGGCGATGAACAAATTACTGGCTTTCACCTAGCGGGTGATTTGGTGGGCTTCGATGCCATTAATAAAATGCAGCACCAAAGCTTTGCCCAAGCCCTAGAAACCTCAATGGTGTGTGAAATCCCATTTGATACCCTAGACGAATTAGCCGGTAAGTTACCGAAACTGCGCCAGCAAATTATGCGCTTAATGAGCAGTGAAATTAATTACGATCAAGAGATGTTGCTGCTGCTTAATAAAAAGACCGCTGAAGAACGTTTGGCCACCTTTATTTTTAATTTATCTAATCGCTTTGGCGAGCGCGGTTTTTCTCGTAAAGAGTTCCGTTTCACCATGACCCGTGGCGAAATTGGTAATTACTTAGGGCTTACGGTTGAAACCATTAGTCGCCTACTAAGTCGCTTCCAAAAGGCTGACATTATTAAGGTAGAAGGTAAATTTATTACCATTAATGATCAAGCCGCACTGGCTGAAGCGGCAGCTATTGCTTCTTGATTTAAAACAAAGATTTTATTGTTAAGACTTTAACCTTAGGCAAGATAGGTTACACTCAATAGAGCACTTGGCGAACAATTTCCAAGTGACTCTATTTTGATGATTAGCCGTTAAGGAGATAGTCGTGGATAAAATCAAGAATATATTAACCGTTATTGATCCCACCAAAGAGTGCCAAAATAGCCTTGAACGCGCTATTAGCTTAGCCAAGCGTACTGGTGCTGAGATCACCGCTTTTATGTCTATTTATGACTTCTCCTACGAAATGACCACCATGCTGTCACGAGAAGAGCGTGAAGCCATGCGTGCTGCAGTCATTAAAGACAGAGAAGTTTGGCTCGATGACATGATAAACGCATTTTCGGATATTACCATTAACACTAAGGTGGTGTGGCATAACCGTCCTTATGAATCGATTATCGAAGCGGTGCTTGAACACGATTATGACTTAGTGATCAAATCCACCCACGAGCATGACACCTTAAAATCGGTGATTTTCACCCCTACAGACTGGCATTTGATCCGCAAGTGCCCTGCACCAGTGTTATTGGTTAAAGACCATGCATGGCCAGAGCAAGGCAATATTATCGCTGCGGTTAACTCCGTGAGTGATAATGAGCAACACTTGGCGCTAAATAAACGCATTATTTCTGATGCCAAGTTCCTCTGTGAGCTGGCTAACGCTAAGCTCAGCTTAGTTAACACCTACCCTGCTACGCCGGTAAACATCGCCATCGAAATTCCAGAGTTTAACCCTTCACAGTACAATGAAGCGGTTAAGAAACATCACGAGGATGAAACCTTTGCCTTGGCTGAAGAAAATGGCTTAACCCAGCAAGACTGTGTGGTGAAAGAAGGCTTACCCGAAGACGTTATCCCATTTATTGCCAAAGAAAAAGACGCAGAATTAGTGGTGATTGGTACGGTTGGCAGAACCGGTCTCAGTGCTGCGTTAGTGGGCAATACCGCTGAGCACGTTATCGACAGTTTAGACTGCGATGTATTAGCACTTAAGCCGGATGGTTACAAATCGCCATTAGCAGAGTAAAGAGCACGGACACATGAAAAAGGCTTGGCTGAACCAAGCCTTTTTTAGTGTTAAGTATTAGTCATCGCTTAACTTAAATGCCATGGTGCTCGACAAGGTTTCTTGTGGCCCTAATTTGGCTGCCCCACCGATGACATACACAATCTCGTTGTGGGTCACTTGGCCATGACCGTGTCGCGGCCAAGGCATGTCCGGTAACGATTGCCATTCATCCAATTTAGGGTCATAAAGCCAAGCTGAGGCATACACCTTACCCGAGCGGGTGTCACTTTGATAATCAAAGGCTTCACCACCGGTGACCAGTATTTTACCATCGATAACACTGGCGGCTAATCCTGCAGCCGCCACCGGGAGCGGTGATAAAGTACGCCAGCTGTCGCTTTTGCTGTTATACACCTCCACTGTATCGAGGTTTTTTGGGGCATCGCCACTGACACGCCCACCGATAACATAAATACTGTCGCCAATCACCACACTTGCAGCTGAATTCCTCGGGGTTGGCAGCGGCTCTGCACGACTCCAGTATGCATTATTCTTCAATACATAGTGAGCAGTACTATCGCTATTTTTATCACTGCCATAGGCACGCGTTTTGCCACCAATCACATGAATATTCATACCAATGGTGGCATAAACTGACTCAGCCAATGGACTGGGCAGACTCGGGGCTGATACCCACTCCTCCGCCCGAGTGTCAAGGCGGTAAACCGAGGACTGCGGTTGCCAAGCGGCGCCTTTAGGGCCGCTAAATCCGCCAATAGCATAGAGGTAGTGGATATTGCCGGCAAAGCCCAAATGATGTCGAGCATCGGGCAAAGAAGGGGCTTGTTCCCAGCCTTCTTCCGACGGGTTGAGTAAATAAACTTTATCGGTTGGACCTAAGCCATAAAAGGTTTCCATTTCAGAGGTAGTAAAGCCACCGCCAACAAAAATACGGTCCATAAACACTGTGGGGTAAATTTCTTGCAGCGCCACAGGTAAAGGCGCACTGGCCTGCCACGTCTGTTTTGGTAAACTGACTTGCGCCGCCACCTTGGTAATGCCAAATGCCATACTCGCGACACACAGCATCAGGTTAAGTGTTTGTGGTAATCGACTCACTGAAGTCTCTCCTGCACCCTAGCAATTGCTATCAAGTTCTAATTTGTTACCTTTCAACTATATAGTAAGCACCATAGGTAAATAAAGCGAACTATTGACAGATATTTCAGTGCGCTGACAATCCCTCAATAACATTTCCATTTAGTGACTATTAAGCGTTAAAAAAGGTAAAAAATAACAACCATCTATACGAAATAATCAAGACTGGAGTTCATTTTAGAAAGCTCAAAATGTGGTGCTCAGTGATAACCACCGGCGACCACTCTCTAAGCTATCGCGTTAGGTGCCATTAGAGGTAACGTTGTATCCAAAACACAAAGTAAAATGCCGATAGCGCAAAAATGGGCAATGTGGCTATCTGTGCACGGGTAAGTCTTGCCGATTTAGTACGTTTCCAAGTCATTAAGACCCCGGTAAATGATAGCCCTGTCAAGGCAACACCAAACACGAACCAGATAAGTTTTGACGTTAATCCCGCAAAGTAGCCAAAATGCAAAGGATCAGCATACTCATTAAGGTAATTGCCCATGGTCATATTACCTGGGTACTGAACATTTAGCCGCTGCAAAGTGTAGGGATGAAAATCCACTTTGTGAGCCCGCTCGCGTAGTAAAGGATTATCCCCTACCCCTTTAAAACGTAACACTGAGGAGTCATCACGAGGAAACTGCACTGCCGTGATGGTCCAATTATCAATACTCTGCTGCGCTTGAATGAATCCTTGCTCAAGCTGACTGCCACTAAAGCGAGAGGGACTATTTTGCGTTACCACGGCGTTTACAGTAGGAGCACTCGGCTCTAGACTTGAACCAGCCACCCGCACGCCAAATTCAAATAAATACCAAAAGCTGGTAATTATAATAACACTGGTAAACCATATTCCCCATAAGCCAAAAACTTTATGCAGATCACTGAGTAAAATTCTGGCTCCTTGCTGGGTTCTGATCCGCCATAACGCCGTTTTCCAGTTGCGGGTGGTTTTAAGCCCAGTATAAAGAGAAATGAGTAAGATAAAGGCAAATGCGGTGACAATGGGCAGGCCAGGAAAGGCGGGCATAAATAAATAACGATGCAAATCGCGAAACACCCGTTGCACCGTTAACAGCGATGTTTCTCCGGTCACTTCATGAGTCCAGGGGTCGACATAAACATAACGGCCCTGCCCTTGAGCGTTAGTCACGCGAGCACGATAATTGAAATAGTCCTCCCCCATACTGCCTAAAGTCAGTACCTTACTGTCTGGGTATTGCGCTTTTATTGCCTCATACATAGCACGCCAATCTTGAGCTTGAAGCGAATGGCTTTTCTCGCTTGGTGTGGATGCGCGCATCGGCTCATGCACTAACCAATCAATTTCATTACTCAGCGTGGCAATGGTGCCGGTTGCCAGAATCACAAACATCACTAAGGCCAATTGAAAACCAACCCAAGCGTGCAGATGATATAACTTTTTTAAAAACTTTCTTTGCTGTGTTTTATTGCTCATTGCTACCCCAGATAGAAAAAGGCTTAAACAGTGGGTTTAAGCCTTAAGTAATGATCTGCTTTTATGCGTTGTTACCAATGATAGGTAAACTCAACAAACGCACTGCGCGGGTCTCCAGGGAAATGGCCGGTGCGTTTTAAGAAGCCGGATTCAGCATACTCTTTGTCAAACGCATTCTCGACTCGCAATAACACACTGTAGTTATCCACCTGCCAAATAATCGAAGCATCAGCGACAAAATAAGAATTCAGCTGTTGCCCTGACAAGCTCAGCTGCTCATCAACGTAATTACCGCCTACCGCAAAGGCTAAATTCCAACTTGGAACTTGGTAACGAGTCCAAACCCCCAGTTGATTTTCAGGGGCATTGGCAAATTTATCCCCCACACTATTGCGGATCCCACCGCCGCCATTATCAGCGGTAATACGCGCGTCGTTGTAGGCATACGCCACATTCAGCACCCAATCTGGCGTAATGTCGGTGATAAGCTCTACTTCTAGGCCTTTGCTGGTGATTTCACCAATGGCAGCGAGGTTATCAACGCCATCCCCTTCTGGGTCTTGACCTGTGGATTGCAATAAATTCTGTCGTTTGATTTCATAACCCGCTACTTTTAGCAAGCTACTGCCTTCAAACAGCTCAGCATTTAAGCCCAGCTCAACAATCTCACCTGTGGTTGGCTCGAAAGGCCCGCCCGCCTGGCTATCTTGACTTGATACGCCCTGAGGTTCATAGGAGTCTGCCCATTGACCATACACAGAGACGTTCTCTTTAACCTTATAGATAGCGCCAAAGCGCAAGCTAACATTTTCATCCTCAAAACGGATGCCATTAGAAGTATCTTCAAACTTATCGAAACGCGCACCGGCAACTAAGGTAAACTTATCCCAAGCCAGTTCATTGAGAACGTAAGCGCCATTACGTTGCTGCTCTGTGCTGCGCTCGGGGCGGAACTGAACGTCATACTGACTTGGCTGACTTTCACCATAATTAGGGTTCATTAATGACAATGGAATAATATCAGACGCTAACGATGTGCCATTTAAATAGCGCTCAACATGCTCTTGCGATGCCCGTGTACCGCCAAGCAAGGCATCTTCTTCGCCAGTGTAAAGATCAACGCCAAAGGCGGTGCGCTGCTGGGCACCCAAGGCCGAAGACTCATAGACAAAATTGGCCGCAAAAGACAGTTGCGATTGCTCCCGCAGTTGGTCGCGAAACTCCCGTGCCACTAAGTCAATATCGCCATCTTGGTCAATATCCAGTAACATCCGCGGTTCATGGTAGTTTTGCTCTTGCTCATTATCGATATACCGCAAGGTGGCGTCATAGCTCAGCTGGGCTGACAGTTCACCGCTTAAGCTCGCCTGTAATACATCAGAGCGTAAATTAAGAAAGTCACTGGGCTCATTATGGTTCCACGAGGGTGAGGTGAGAAAGTCACCATTATCGTCCGCAGGTACGCCGCGTAAACGGTTACCATCAAGATCCTGACTGTAGTGGGTGTATTGTAATATTAAACGAGCATCAGCAAAGTCATAAGCGTAACCAGTATCAACAATGGCGACCTCACTGGCACTGTTATCGCGATGGGTATCTTGTTGTTCATAAAAAGCGCCGACACGGATGCTTTGTGCTTCGGCTACCTCACCTGTTACTTCAGCTGAGCCACCAATACGATTGTCGCTGCCGGCGATAAGGCGAGTATTGGCACTGAATTGTTGCTCTGGTTTTTTGGTGACATAATTAAATAGTCCGCCAGGCGCGCCGGGGCCATAAAGCATACCTGCCGGGCCTTTTAAAAAGTCGACCCGCTCAACATTAAACAGTTGTGGCACATTAAAGCCAACATAAGGGTCACCTCTTAAGCCATCAAAATAAATTTCTTCTTGTCGAAACCCCCGCGCAGTGACACCGGCATAACTAAACTGACTGACACCGGCAATATTGCGATAGAGATCTTTGGCATCGCGAGCACCTAGGTCATGGATCAGGTTTTCATTTAATGAGGTGATCATTTGCGTTGAATTTAATGGATCAACAGCAAGCTTACCAGTGTTGGTTGCGCCGTTGCGGTACAGGTTCAGTGTCCGGCTAACAACGGTGATCTTCTCAATCTCCTCATCACTGAGTTGTTGAGATTGTTCAGCGGCAAGCGTTGTCGTTGGCAGTAAAATTGCCAGGGTAATTGCAGAAAGTGCAGAGACTTGTTTCATAAGGGCCTTCAATTAGATAGTTTATTATAAAAGCGCACCACAATGATAACCATTATCATCCGCATTTAAAAAATGAAAAGGTGATAAAGTTGCATTTTTTGCAAAAATAAGCCTCTGTATCGTCAGTTTGGTTGTAAAACATACAAAAAAGACCACTATAAAGTGGCCTTTGTGCAATTTGACTAGCCTATATTGGCCTAGATGTTGGTAACATCAATAAAAAGCGATTCGTCGATGTTGGTAGAAGACACTTGAGCTTCGTTAAAGTCATACGCTTCACGTTCGCTGCTTCTGTCGATGGGTAAGGTTTCAAAATCGAAAAGTTGGTTATCGGCCAGTTGGCTCGGACTGACGTTTTGTATCGACTTGAAAATATTTTCCACTCTGCCCGGTGTCTTTTTATCCCACTCCACCAGCATCGCTTTAATGTTCTGCCGCTGCAGGTTCTCTTGTGAGCCACATAAGTTACAGGGAATTATCGGAAACTCTTTGTGCTCAGCGTATTGCATCAAATCTTTTTCACGGGCATAGGTCAGTGGCCGGATCACCACGTTGCGACCATCGTCAGAGCGCAGTTTTGGCGGCATGGCTTTCATCCGCGCACCATAAAACATATTTAAGAATAAGGTCTCAACAATGTCATCTAAATGGTGACCTAGGGCAATTTTTGTCGCGCCAATTTTTTCAGCGAATGAATACAAGGTACCACGGCGTAAGCGTGAACATAAACCACAGGTGGTTTTCCCTTCCGGTACCTTTTCTTTAACCACAGAGTAAGTGTCTTTATCGATGATATAATAAGGAATATCTAACGTTTCAAAGTACTCTGGCAAGATATGCTCTGGAAAGCCAGGTTGCTTTTGGTCAAGGTTAACCGCAATGACGTCAAAATGAATAGGGGCCGCTTTTTTTAAATTGAGCAGAATATCCAGCATCGCGAACGAGTCTTTACCACCGCTGATGCAGGCCATAACGACATCGCCTTCTTCAATCATATTGTAGTCTTTGATGGCATTGCCAACGTTGCGGCGTAGGCGTTTTTGCAGTTTGTTAAACTCTAACACTGCTTTGCGGTTATCTTGCTCGGTCATGGTGCTCGCTGCTGTACTCATACTGTCTCAATTACTCACCAACGACTCACGCCCTTGGTATTGCTGCCTCAATTGGGGCGCAGATTATACGCCAATTTCGCTTCAGGTAAAACAGTAAAACGGCGCCAAGCGGCGCCGATAATGTCAATTTACAGACCAAATACCACCTTTTCACTTTTCAGCATGCGGCTGCTTAAATACGTAAACAAGCCAAATAACCCCAAGGTCACCACACTAGCAAAGGCCAATTGTGGTACTGGTAATGCGTTGCCTTTAAGGAGTTCAATCATGGCGTTTTGCTGCGCAGCAATTGGTAACCACTGCATCACATCTGTGGCGATGTCATAAGTGGTGGCCATACTTAACATCACTGGAATAAACAGCGCCATGGTGACGTAAGACTGCGCTTCTTTAAACGACTTCGCCAAGAATGAAATAAATATCAATAAGCTTGCAGACATGAGTGCAATAGGGATACCTATTAGTACAGCTGCAATAATAAACTTAGCGCCAATGGTCACCGTAAAGCCCACCATTTCCCAAGGCACCATGTTATAAGCAAATTTAGACACCACAGTGGTTAAAATTAACCCCAGTGTGGCAAACATGGCAATGGATCCTACTTTTGCCAATACAATCTGTAACGGGCTTACCGGATGACTAAGCAGCAGTTGCAGTGAATTGCGCTCTCTTTCACCGGCACTACTATCAATCGCCAGCCCCATTGCCGCGTAAAATAGTGCGATGATGATGGATAAGGTTGCGATACCCAGAGCAAAGCCCCCTTTAGACTTAGGCGTGGCCAAATCCTGAGTTTGCACATCCACGGCACGCATCAGTCCAGGATCGATGCCCCTAGCCAGTAAACGCAATGACGCGACTTCAGCATTGTATTTTGCCAGCTGACGTTCAACCCGGCGAATAGAGCGTTGCAGTTTCTGCTCTGACTTATCCGCGATAATCGTGACCGTCGCGCTCTTACCCGCTGCCATGTCTGCTTGATAGTTTTGTGATATCTCCAAAGTGATGGCTTTGGTGTCATCGCCCTCACCCTGAGTAATTTCAGTGGTTGCCAAAAACTGCACTAAGTTGGGCGCTTGCTCGGCGTTATTAATGGTGATTTTAAGGGCATCTGGAGACGCCATTTGCTTAAACATCACAGTGAATAACAAACACATGAGTACCGGGGCACCAATGCAGTAATACAGTCCAGCCATCACTGAACGCTTGTCTCGACTGGCATCGAGCATTTCTTTTTTAAATAAGGTAGAGACTAAATTAATCATGCTGCTATTCCTTCATCGCTGCCAATAAGGGCAATAAATGCTTCTTCTAACGTGGCTTTGCCAGTTTGTTGACACAGAGCTTCTGGCGACCCCTCGGCCACAACCTTGCCTTTTGTCATCACCACCACATGGTCGCAAAGTGCCGCCACTTCTTGCATCACGTGACTAGAGAACAACACACAATGGCCCTGATCTTTAAGTTGTTGTAGTAGCTCTCTAAGAATGCGAGTGCTCATTACATCTAAGCCGCGAGTAGGCTCATCTAGGATAATATTAGTGGGCTCATGGACGATGGCTTGCGCCAGCGCCGTTTTCATCCGCTGCCCTTGAGAAAATCCTTTACAGCGTCTATCAGCAATGTCTTGCATTTGCAGTTTGGCTATCACCTTCTCGGTTGCAGATACTGCTTGTGTTTGACTCATGCCACTGAGCTTGGCATAAAACTCAATATATTCTCGTGGAGTCAATCGTTCGTACAAGCCACAAGGGTCAGGAAAAAGACCCAGTTGTTGTTTCGCCGCCAGCGGCTGCTTTACCACATCAATACCATCGATGGTGGTTATACCCTCATCGGCTTGCAGTAAGCCAAAAACGGTTCTAAGACAGGTGGTTTTACCCGCGCCATTGGGCCCTAACAAGCCAGTAATTTGGCCATCTTGAGCGCTGAACGATAAGCCATTGAGGGCATCAACATCGGCAATTCTTTTGCTTAAGTTATCTACTTTAATCATGATTTACTCCTTATCTTGGCTAGACGCTGGGCCATTAATATTCATAAAGAACTGTTTACGGCGGTCTTCTTGTAAGCAGCTGGTGTCAAAATCAGCGGTGTTCTTATTATCGTAAAAGCTGGCTACGAGCTTATCGCCACAACTTTGTCCAGCCACAATGTGGGTGGCAAATGGTGCCACTAAATGGGTCGCATTGCTTAGCTCAACCATGGCGGTTTCAGCCCACCGAGCAGGAGTGGCAGGGTCTAAGCCGCCCGACAGTAATAATGTGGGGATGTCAGAACTTACAGCCTGATAATAATCCGCAGTGACCGGTGTTACATCCCAAATTGGGCAAGTTGCGTCAGCGCCCGCAATCATCATGGCGCCAATAAAGGTTTTACCATACTGCGCTCTTTGACTGTCATTCAGTACTGCCCAGTCCTCGCCACACAGTATTGCTTGGTGCATCCCCAGGGCAATGCCCATTATGTCTTCACCTTGCGCCATCATCGCCGCAATCAGATCCACGTTGCCCTTGGCAACTTGAGTAATCGCTAAGGGCACCATGGCTCTGGTGCTATGAGAATAGAGCGCCATGCGAACCGTGCTATACAGCTTGTTGCTGGTTAACGTGATAGCAATGGGTTGGTGGCTTCTGGGATGGCGCACAGTCATCTCTAGAGGTTGCTGCTCTAAATTTTGCAGCAACTGTGACCAGGTTTGCTCAAGGTTCGGGTACGTTTGCGCACAAACCGCATCGGCTTGACATTGCTCAAACAAAGCTGCGAGTGAGTCCTCAATGGCACCCCCAATAGCCAGTAGGCTTTGATTACTTGGCGCTAAGCCATCTAATACTGAGCTGGCAACACGTTGTGGAAACTGTCGCATGTATTCCAGCGCAATACGTGTACCATAAGAGCCACCATACAAGTGCAACTGTTTATAACCCAGCGCCGCTCTCACTGCTTCAAAATCCGGTGCTGCAGCCACGGTGGTATAGTTCGATAAATCACTGTTCAGCTTATCTCGGCATTCAATCGCATCTTGTTTTGCTAAGTCAAAGCCAAGTGCCATGTCATTCATCACAAATTGCGTTGCTAAATCGTCTAACTCACATTGCAATAAATTAGACTTTCCAGTTCCACGTTGATCCACCAGAATAATATCGCGATTCTCTCTGGCGTATTTCAGTATGCGAGAGAAGCCCGCAGCCGATTCTATCGCCGATTGCCCCGGCCCACCTGCAAACGCCATTACCGCTTCATCTGGATACAAAGGCTTAATAGCTGGGATCACCATAAAATGAATATCAATGGTTTGTTCCGGTGAATTATTATTGAGTGGTTGCGTTATCACCCCACACTTGGCGCGGTCAGGTAACCCATCGGCGTAACAGGTTTGCAAAGATACTGCGGAAGCTGTGTCACTATCGGCACTGGCACTGAAGCTTAAAGTTGCAGTGATTACTAATGCAGCAATTTTGAGCTTTTTTATACTTTTCTTAAACTTAAATGGCATATTCATGGCTATTTCCTTGTTGACTTTCACTCACTATGCTAACTTTAAGTGAGTGTATCAGTGTATTATTGTATTAATACAGTGGAATTAGAATAATGTTAGATCTTATCCATGTCAACCCAAATAGTTCAGAACCGATCTATAAACAATTATTTGATCAGGTTGTTAGATTAATTGCAGCCGGCAAAGTCAAGCCCGGAGACGAGCTGCCGTCGGTGAGAAAACTGGCTGAACATTTTGCAGTTAATCCCATGACAGTATCACGCGCCGTTGGCTTACTGGTCGATAATGGTTACTTAGAAAGGCGTCGTGGCCAGCCCACCCGAGTTGCACAACAAGACACGCCAACATCTACTTATTTGTTATTAGACACAGACATTAATACACTTATTGCTGATGCTAAGCAGCTAGGTATTAACAAGGCTGATTTAATCGCTCTCGTTGAAAAGAATTGGGAACAACAATAATGACTAATCCACTTTTACAATTCACTCAGACCAGTAAACAATTTGATGACAAGCAAGTACTCAATAATATTAATCTAAGCCTTGAGCCTGGTATGGTATTAGGATTGCTAGGCCGCAATGGTGCTGGTAAGTCAACCTTGCTGAGGATAGCATTAGGGTTGATAGAACCATCAGAAGGCGAAGTATCCTGTTTAGGAGTCAGCAGCCAAACGTTATCACCCCAGCTCAAGGCAAAAATTGGCTACGTGCCACAGCAACCCTGTGGTTACCAAGGGTTTAAAGTAGTCGATGCACTGCAACTACACAGTAGCTTTTACAGCAATTGGGATGCCCAGCTAGAACAACAGTGGCTGACCCGCTTTGCCTTAGATGGCAGTGCCCTGATCAGCAACTTATCCGTTGGCCAACAGCAAAGCCTTGCGCTGATTATGGCCATGGCTTATCGACCACAACTATTGGTGCTAGACGAGCCTGTTTCCAGTCTTGACCCCATCGCCCGTCGTGAGTTTATGGGTGATGTTTTCGACTTAGCACTAGAGTCCGGCTCTGGGGTGATTTTTTCTACTCACATCACTTCCGATGTGGAACGGATTGCCAGTCATATTGCGATCATCAAAGACGGTAGCATTGTCATCAATGGCGAATTAGATAGCGTAAAAGAGCAAGTAAAGTTATTACCGAAGGACTACGATGCTGCACTCCCTGAGGGGGAGTATATTCATCATGGCGAACAGTTTTCTATCTATCAAGCCTGTCTTGACGCGGACTGGGGTTCGTTAACAGGTCAGTATAGTAGTAATCTCGAACAACTCTTTGTGGAGCTGCACGGATGATGACTCGAACTTGGTGGACTGGCTTTTCGGCTCTTTGGCTGCGTGAATGCGGCGCCGCTAACTACTTTGTCCCGGCGCTGCTTGGGGTGGTGTTAGTGCCATTTATTGGCTTTGTAGCAGAGCCAAACATTCAAATATTTGCTATTGTATTCACCCTGACCGCATTATGGATGGGATGTTGTTGGCAGCTAGTGAAGCTCCAAGCACAAGAGCAAGCCGAGCTAATACCGGCGTTAAAGCAGCATATTTTACGCCAAGCAAAAATGGTCTTACTGCTTGGCTACAGCTTGACGGCATTGGCTTTTGTTACTTTACCTACGCTTTTGGTGCTCAGTGCAATCGCCTATGCCACCGCCTTTGGTGGCTGCTTTTATGTACTTTGCTATCACAACAGTCTCTATTTTCGCCATAACAGTTATTGTTTTATGGTGGCATTGCTGCTGGCAATGCTGCTGTCTGAACACCTTTTCATTCTGGCCTTAATATCTTTGGCAACTTTGGCATTTACTTTTTATTTTTGTAAAACTAGAAGCACAGCTAACCGTTGGCACCATCAAGCCTATCAAGTGTATTTAAACAATATTCAAACAGGCTGGCTGCCAAGCAATAGTTTTGCACCAAAACGCTTCGCCGAACGCTTAAGGTTAGCATTTATGCCATTAAGTTATTTTGCCGGTAACTTGTTGGTGCAGACATGTCAGGTATTTTTTATAGCTGGTGTTTTGAGTATCGTTGCGGTGTATTTCGGCTTGAGAATGGACTTTGTAGTGGTGTTATTAGACATGCTGCTGTTAATGGTGGCCATTTTTGTTTGTTGGGCCAGGCTGCAATCCAAGATGTCTTGGGAGCAGCTGTATATTCTGCCAATTTACTCCAACATGGCGACAATAAAACGCGCCTATCACATGGCTGCTGTTAAGCTGGCCATCGCGTTATCTTTATATCAGTTACTGGTTGTGGTGGTTTGCAGTAGCATCAGCGGTTGGCTGCAACTGAGCGAGTATTTGCTGCTGTTCGCAGGCTCAATAGCAGGGTTTTTACTTTGTGTCGTGCTAGGTAGTTTATTGCGCAGTACCCTCGCCTTATCATTAAATTGCATGATAGTACTAATAGTCCACTCAGCCATAAAGTCCGTTGCACTTGAATATAACCAAGCGCCGCTGACTTGGGCATTGGCGCTAGTTTACCTGAGTGTTGTTGCTGCGCTATTACACCATAGTAATAAGCAGTTAATTCGGCAATAAAAAAGGCCATAGCCAAAGGTTAGTGTGAGTGGGTTTTGCTGTTAATATAATCGGTCACCGAAAACAGCACCCCTGAAATCACAAAAGTAATGTGGATCCCCACTTTCCAGGCTAATTGCTCACTGGTAAGAGTTTCTGAGTGAATAAACACTTTGAGCAGCTCGACTGCAGAGATGGCAACAATGGCACTGATGAGTTTAATTTTAAGTCCTGAAAAGCCCACCTTCCCCATCCAGGTGGGTTTATCTTCTTGCGGCTCAACATTGAGCTTGGAAACAAAGTTTTCGTAGCCACTGAATATGATGATCAGTAATAGTCCAGCCAGCAGCGCCGTGTCGACTAAAGTAAGAATGCCAATCAGTAACTCCTGATCACTGGCCCCAAGCGCGGTGCTGGTCATGACATATAGTTGCTTAAAAAACTTCAATAACAACAGCACAATAGCAACCAGCAACCCGACAAAAAATGGCGCTAACAACCAACGACCACGAAATAAGGTCTTCTCTAATAAAAACTCCATACGGTTAACATTTGCTGATTTGTTATTGCTTTCCATTACACCCTACTCTGGCCATTAATCTCGCGTTTAAGCTATCGTAAATGCTTGATGATAGCAAAGATCTCCCACTAACAGGATAAAATAAAATTACTTCTCTTGAAGAGCAAATTAATTCGTTTTCATTTTCCAGCATTTTCATCTAAAACAATCATGTTCATTCAACTAATAGGTAACAACAATGAAAACCATGGTTTCATCCCTTTTCGCTCTAGTCTTGTTTGCAAGCAGTGCCGCTGTTGCTAACAGTGAATTAAACCCAGCTCCTGCGGATCTAATTCAAGAGCTAACCGAAATGTGCTTGGACTGGGCTAAAGAAGATGAAGTTCAAACTGCAGAGTTAAAGAGTTACGTGTTAAATTGCGTTAACGATGAGCTCGAAGCCAGTGGCTATGACAAAGTCACCGACGTCGACATCAAATAACAGCCAAAAAATAAGGCCGCGATTGCGGCCTTATTAAATTATGATTTTTTCTTTTTCGAGGCTTTTTCTTCCTCAACCCATTTGCCGTTTTGGTAAGTGGCTTTCCAACCAGTGGCTTTGCCATCCACTTCCGTCATCACGTACTGAGATTTGTTTTTACGTGAATAGCGCACTACCGCCAAATTACCGTCCGGATCTTTGTCTGGGGCATCGGCCAGGTAATAGAATTTTGGCGAAATACGGTCTCTAAAGCGCTTTAACTCCGCCACTTTAGGCGCTCGAGTTTCTCGCGATTTAGGAAAAGTATGGGCCGCCAAGAAAATACCTGAAGCGCCATCACGCAGCACAAAGTGAGCATCAGACTTTTCACACTCAAGCTCTGGCAACGGTACTGGATCTTCTTTTGGTGGAGCCGGCTCGCCATTTTTAAGGAGCTTACGGGTGTTTTTACAGTCTTCACTGGTACAGCCGAAATACTTGCCAAAGCGGCCTGATTTCAGCTGCATGTCTGCGCCACACTTGTCACATTCAATCACAGGGCCATCGTAGCCTTTGATCTTGAAGGTGCCTTTTTCAATTAAATAGCCTTTACAACTAGGGTTATTACCACACACGTGAAGCTTTTTGGTTTCATCAATTAAGTAAGAATCCATGGCGGTTTCACAAATTGGGCAACGCTTCATATGACGCAGCGATTCTGCTTCTGCCTCTTCATCGGCATCGGCAGCAACGGCTTCATCCCCTGATACCAGGTTAATTGTGGTGGTACAGCGTTCTTTTGGCGAAAGATTATAGCCAGTACAGCCTAGGAATACCCCAGTAGATGCCGTTCTAATGCCCATTTTGCGAGAGCAGGTTGGGCAGTCAATGTCGGTTTCTACCATGACGTTTTGACGCATTCCGCCTTCTTCTTCATCGCCAGCTGCCACTTCCAACTGCTTGGAGAAATCTGCATAGAAGTTATCTAGCACCTGAGTCCAAATGCGTTCGCCCTCAGCGATGTCATCAAGGCGGTCTTCCATCTTCGCGGTGAAGTCAAAGTCCATTAAATCATTGAAGTTTTCAATTAAACGATCGGTGACAATTTCACCCATTTTTTCAGCATAGAAACGACGATTCTCGACTCTGACATAACCACGGTCTTGAATGGTCGAGATGATTGACGCATAGGTTGATGGACGGCCAATGCCCCGCTTTTCCAACTCTTTAACCAAGCTGGCTTCGCTAAAGCGTGCCGGTGGCTTAGTAAAGTGCTGCTTCGGATCCAGTGCCAATAAATTCAGCTTATCGCCCACCGCAACCGCAGGAAGCGCTTGGTCTTCTTCGTTCTTTTTACGCACCGCTGGTTGTACCTTAGTCCAACCATCAAACTTCATCACACGCCCTCTGGCTTTCAGTGTGTAGTCTTGTGCAGCCACAGTCAGGGTGGTTAGGTTGTATTCTGCTGGGGTCATTTGACAGGCGACAAATTGTCGCCAGATCAGCTCATAGAGCTTTTTCGCGTCGGCTTCCACGCCTTCAAGGTGACCTGACAAGACATTCACGTCTGAAGGACGAATGGCTTCGTGCGCTTCTTGAGCGTTACCTTTGGCAGAATAACGTAGTGGCGACTCAGGTAAATACTTTTTACCGAATTCGTTTTCGATGTAGCCACGGCACATTTCTAAGGCATCATTAGACAAGTTGGTTGAGTCGGTACGCATATAGGTGATGTAACCCGCTTCATACAAGCGCTGGGCTAGCATCATGGTCTTTTTCACCCCATAGCCTAAACGGGTACTGGCCGCTTGTTGCATGGTAGAGGTGATAAATGGCGCACTCGGCTTACTCTTACTAGGCTTTTCTTCAACCTTAACGACTTCATAATCACTGTGTTCCAGTGCTTTTACTGCCGTGTCGGCCTGAGACTTATTGACCGGCTTAAACGCTTGACCTTGAAATTTTGTGACCGCTAAGCGAATGTCTTCTTGCTTGGCTTTAACGTCGGCATGAATGTCCCAAAACTCTTCTGGGACAAATGCTTTGATTTCACGCTCTCGCTCAACCAGCAAACGCACAGCAACCGATTGCACACGACCGGCAGAAAGACCGCGAGCGACTTTTTGCCACAGCAGAGGGGATACCATAAAGCCAACCACACGGTCGAGAAAACGCCTCGCTTGCTGGGCGTAAACCATGTCAGTATTTAAGTCACCTGGCGCCTCAAACGCTTGAGTAATGGCGTTTTTGGTAATTTCGTTAAACACCACACGCTTGTACTTACTTTCTTCGCCACCAATGATCTGCTCTAGGTGCCAGGCAATGGCTTCCCCTTCTCTATCCAAATCGGTCGCGAGATAGATGTGGTCAGCATCGGCTGCGAGCTTTTGCAATTCTTGCACGACTTTTTCTTTGCCCGGCAAGATTTCGTAGTGAGGCTCCCAGCCTTTTTCTGGGTCAATGCCCATACGCGCAACCAAATTGGCATAGTCTTTTTGCTTTTTGTATCGCGCTTTTTCTTCTGGGTCCATTTTGCGAACTTCAGCAGGCGATTTCGTTGCAACGCCTTTGGTTTTACCCGCACCAGAAGTAGGAAGATCTCGAACGTGACCGACACTGGATTTAACAATGTAGTCTTTGCCAAGATATTTATTGATTGTTTTTGCCTTTGCGGGAGACTCTACAATTACTAGCGATTTGCCCATAGCTGCCTATTTTGACCGATTCTGTCTAATGTTTTGCCCTTACTTGGGCGTTAAATTACTTATAGGTATATCTACAAACACCTATTGTTACAAGCTAAAAATACGAACTTTTCCCCGATCACCGATTTATTATCCAATTTAAGTACAATAATCAACCAATGCGAGAACATATTCTTATATATAGTGTTAAGGCACGGGAATATAAAGGAATAGAAACAAAAATGCCAACCCGAAAGTTGGCATTTTTAAAATTATCCGGCGTCTTTGACAGTTATTCCCAGCCTTTGTTCTTTTCTCTCATCATCATCGCCAATTGCTGGGTAGGTGAATTTTATCGAAAGTTCACCTACTTTCTTATTATTCGGTTCGGTTTCACGAACCAATAGCACACTATATTCAAGCGGCTTGTCCGTATTAGTGTTATCCACAGAACTGCTAATAGAGCCTGAAGCTAGCTCGCCGTTAGTGGTAGATATTTCAACTTCAGTTCCAGCTGGTAGTGGATTACCGTTAATGTCAGAAATAAACATATAGACACGAACTTGAGAGACATCGTTATCGTTACCGGTATCTTCTAAATTTATCGACTTGATATCGCAGAAATCACCTGTATCAGATTCTTCAAGTTCGAGAAGAGTTACAGATGTATTTGAATCCGGATCATCGACAACATCTTGACAACTTTGTAACTCGCCTTCATCTAGCCCCATATCCTTAGCTTCGTCTTTTTTAACTGCAAACCGAACATATGCATCATCTTGAGACATTATAAGCTCAAAATTTCTATACACATTTACCAATTCACGGTTACATTGACCTTGTTCTAAAGCTTCTTGAGAGCATAATAAACCATTATATTTTCCGTCCCCAGGGACACCATCATTATTGGCATCATAGTCAAATATGCCATTGTTATTTGCGTCTATCCACCAATCATCGTGGCCACCATTTTTCGTATTCACCGGTGTGCAAGGACCGGTTGTTGGTGATGCGTCACAATCTTCTTTGTCAAAACGTCCGTTTTCATTGGTGTCCAAAATAGCTTCTGTGAGATCAAACTCCTGACGATATTCGCCAACATCAAACAAACCATTTCTACGCTGAACGCCATCACTAGACTCTTCGTCTCTATGGCTTTCTTGACCTTTAACGAATGCAAGTATGCCTACCCTGCCACCCATTACGACTCGCTCATCGGCATCAGGATCAGTTCCTGTGCTTGGCGCATTTTTTTGGCGCTTTAATCCTTCGATACAAGGCGCTGGTCTATCAAAGTATAAATTACAATTTCTCTTTTCATCCAGCTCTTCATCTGTTTCATTACCTGTTAGATTTGCTCGCACGCGCGGAGGAATATCATTGATCCTATTGCCCCATTTAGGGTCTGAGAATGGACGCTCACCTTGGCTACGCCATACTACAGAGCAAGTCGCTTTATTTGTTCTACAATCATAAGTATCAGATGAATCTAAGCTACCGATTGCTCCAGATTCAGCAATAACTGTCGCAGCTACACCATCGGCATTAAAGTGATTAAACTGATCGCCAAAAAACAAAGTAATGTTTGTTGTGACTCCACTGTAATTATATGAATTTGAATTGATAATATCTGGAGCTGCATCAAATGTATCTTGATCAGTAACACCAGAGCTTAGGATCAGTTGAGATGATACGCTAAATATTTGCTCGCTAAGTGGAATTACTTTCATTTTTCCATCAGGGCACCTTACATCGTCATTATCTGGATCGGTATCGTTACAAGTCTCAGCAACATCATTCCAGCAAGTCACCTCTTTAAATTCGTCACCCTCAGCTGGAATTTCTGACTCAGGAATATAGCAAGCACCAACCACCAAAGGCCCAGGCACTACACCTGATTGAACTGTTGTCCTGATCACTCCATCAGCATTAGTGTTGCCCGTAAGTTGTGTAAGTGATGCTAAACCCTGTTCGTCAGAAAGTCTAAAGTCCACTCGAGCGCGGGGGATAGCTAAGTTATCTTCATCAACTAGCTTGAAGCTGACAACCGACTGTGTCAAAGCACCGCCTTCACCAGGCGGTAAAGCTATAAAACTAACAAAGCCGTCCTCTTCTGGTAAAAATTGAAGTGACTGGGCCTGAGCACTATCCACTACTATGGTGGTCTCTTCATTGATAGGTGAGCTGCCATTTTGAATCGTTACTGAGATGCGATCTTCTCCTTGGCAGCCTTTTGCACGATAGGTAGAACGTGCAATGCCATTGGAGGTCGTGACCATTTCGTCAAGCTCAGCCAGGGCTGGTTCCGCTTGTGAACATGAAGAGCTAAACGCCACTTCTAGTGCACTGTTAATCAAGTTGCCTTCCTCATCGGTTAAGGTAACCGTGATCACTGTGCTGCCACCAGCCGACAGCGAACGTTGCACGCCATTAGAGTCTACTAGGCCATTATCAATGGCGACATTTAACTGTGCTACGCCAATATTAAAGTTCACCGAATCAGTTACATCGGCGTAATCTGGTGAACTAATGGAAATAGTGCCTGCTCCACCTTGGTTGCCTGGCTGAAACTTTAAAATGGCAATACCAAAGTTGTCTGTGAGAGCGGTACCTGTGGAAGGCAAAATATTGCCCAGCGTGGTTTGCGCTGCAATTAACGCATTGGCGATACCATCACTGGTTTGGCTTGATGATAATTTGATAAAGATTTCTGCCGTTTCATTGGAAGAAACCTGGTTTACTTGGCTGCAGCCTTCAGCGATGGGATCGATTTCGGCTTGCTCGCGATTGCTATCCCAACCTGATGGGCAGTCGACCAATAACATGGTATCAAGTTTCGCTGATGCTGTACCATTATCATTATCGCCACCGCCCAACGACTGATAATTCAATGTTGCTGAAGTAGTGATATCGCCCTCTAAATAAGTGGCTGTAACCTGACCTGCTCCAACAGCTGAAGTGACTTTTAAGTTAATGGTTGCCATGCCCTCAGAATTGGTTAGCACAGAACCTGAGCTGGGCTCCATGCTGGCAAACTGACCGGTTTCAAACAGCACTAAACTATTGGCCAGTGCAACACCATCTTTTTTAAGGCTTGCAATAACCGATAATGGCTCAGCTGCAGTTATTGTGTTACTTGGCTGTTGCGTTACAGAATTCACGCTCGATAGAGTAAGTTGTAACCTTCCTTCCGATGTAAACAGCAACTGACTTTCTAACGTTTGTTCACCAAGAGTATAATTGGCCGTAATGGTACCTTGCCCTACTAATGACGTTGGCGTTAGGGTTACTTTTGCTTCACCATTAGCATCAGTGACCACCTCACCATCACTTGGGGACATTGAGGCTATATCACCTACTGAAAATGAAATACTACCATTACTCAGCGGTTCACCGTCTTTTTTTAGTTTGGCAATAACAATTAACGGGGCATCTGGTGAGAGTGTAGTACTGCTTGTTAGTTCACCATCTTTGGATACTGCCGCAGTCAATGACAACGTGTAAATACCATTACCACCGCTATCACCTCCACCAAGGTTATTTGATTCTTTTTCTATACTGCCACCACCGCCACAAGCGGTGAGAAATACAGCGACTAAAAGCATGCTAAAGTAGCGCAGTAATGGCATCTACCTTTCTCCCTAGCTGAATTAATATTGTTATCGCTTAATAGTAACTCAATTTTAGCGTTAAAATCACAATTTTTTCTTAGCTTTTAAAGATTTTCTGTCTTGAAATGCTGTTCATCTGCTGCAAGCCTGTTAAGCTCTACGGATTTTACAATCTATAGTGTTAGGACAATGTCAGAAAATAAAAAAATGGGCCTAACGGCACGCATAGTGATAGGCATGGTTGCGGGCGTCGTTTTAGGCTTTATCTTGCAAACCATACTAGGTGACAAAAAAGAAGTTATTATTCCTCTTGGGCTGTTCGACTTAGCTATTAAAGGCTTTTTAGTCGATGGCTTATTTCATATCGGTGGCCAGATATTTATTGCTAGCTTAAAAATGTTGGTGGTGCCACTGGTGTTTATTTCCCTTGTTTGCGGCTCCTGTAGCTTAAGCGATCCGAAAAAGCTCGGGCGTTTAGGGGGCAAATCCATCGGTTTATATTTAATTACTACCGCCATTGCTATTACCGTCGCGATTACGCTTGCACTGTTTTTTGAACCAGGTAGTGGCCAAGAGTTCCCAAGCTCGGTAACTTATGAGGCCGATGAAGCGAAAACGCTGACCCAAGTCATTATTGATATGTTCCCGACCAACCCCATCGATGCTATGGCCAGTGGTAATATGCTGCAAATCATTGTGTTTGCACTGTTATTTGGTATTGCCATGGCGCTAAGCGGTGAGCCAGGAGCACGCTTGGCGGCAGTATTTGAAGATTTAAATACCGTGGTGCTGAAACTGGTTACTTTATTAATGAACGTAGCGCCGTATGGGGTTTTCTGCCTAATGGCAAAATTATTTACCACCATTGAATTAGACCTTATTGAAGATTTGGGTAAATACTTTATGGTGGTGCTAGCGGCGCTACTTATCCATGGCATAATCAATTACTCTATTTTATTTTATTTACTTACCGGCTTGAATCCGATTACTTTCTTAAAGAAAATGAAAGATGCCTGTATGTTTGCCTTTAGTACTTCGAGCTCCAGTGCCACTATGCCGGTGACATTAGAGACGGCGACCAAAAAGTTAGGAGCTCACAACTCAGTAGCATCGTTTACCGTGCCGCTTGGTGCCACTATCAATATGGATGGTACAGCTATTATGCAAGGGGTAGCAACGGTATTTATTGCCCAAGTATATGGCGTGGATTTAAGCATTAATGACTACCTAATGGTGATCCTCACCGCAACTCTAGCCTCTGTTGGCACCGCTGGTGTACCTGGTGTTGGGATACTGATGCTAGCCATGGTATTAAACCAGGTTGGCTTACCAGAGGATGGGATTGCACTGATCCTTGGTGTTGACCGACTTCTCGATATGACCCGCACCGCAGTCAATGTGACTGGCGACTGTATGGTCACCTGTGCTGTTGCCAAGTCGGAAAAAGAGTTTGATGAAGACATCTTTAACGACCCAGACGCGGCAAGAGAGCTTGAAGAAACCACTTCTAAAGCAAAAGCATAACCCTACACGGCGCGGTATTCTAACCGCGCCGTTTTGCTGCAAAACCGCCCTAGGTCTCTAAAAACACCATCTCTATGTACTTGCTGTAAGGGTCAGCTAAAGTTACTGACAAATTGCCTCCCCGATCCGCTCTAAGTAGGCCTGACATAATCGTTTAGCCTCGGCACCACGACCACTTTGAGATAATACCTTAAACAGCCCGATGGTTGCCTCTGTATGATAGGGGGCAAATGACAGTACATGACGAAACCAAATTTCGGCTTCTGCAGAGTTATTTTGCTTACTGTATTTATTACCAATACTTGCAGCCAGGCTCGCACGCCACGCCCGACCATGGTTGTCAGAACTCGGCTGCTCTTTAGTCATTGTTTCCAGTGCGCTTTTGTAATAACCAATGGCATCACTGAGTTGTCCTGATATTTCGTAAATATCCCCCATGTTAATCAACACATCCCACCTATTAGATTCAATTTCAAGCGCTTGGCGGTAATAGCTAAGCGCTTGTTGGAATTGATTTTGCGCCGAAAGCACAAAGCCGTAGGCTTTGTATGCAGCGGCACTGTTGGGGTTCAATGTAATAGCTTGTTGCGCAAATGCGCTTGCCCTGGTTAGTTCCCGCTGCGCTGATGGCGTGGTTAAACGACCATCAGCCAAAGCTAGCCCTAAGCTCATTTGCTGCCAAGTTAGTGGTGACGCTGCATTGGGCATACGGATTAAGCGTTGTACCAAAGCATTAGCCATCCCAGCGTTCGCCTCTGAAACATTAGGGTTCATCGCCAGCACCTGTTGGTATAACGCCAATGCCATTTCATTATCTTTGCGATTGACCCGGTGGTAATAGTCATCCGCTTGTCTTAGCAGTAAGTTGTGCTGCTTTACTGTACTCTGATCAGCTTGGGATAGAATAACAATGAGCAGCGTCACTAGCACTAACATAGCCAACCCTAGTGCTTTCCAGTGCCAACCAGCAAATTCTCGCAGTAACAGCGCGGTGGTTGTTTTTGTCTGCTCTGAATGGCAATTGGCTGTGGCCGCAATAAATCGATACCCTCGCTTGGGGAGGGTTTCAATAATCTCAGGCTGCCTTGGGTCATCTCCTAACGCTTTTCTTACTCGAGAAATACATCTCGCAAGCGCCTCTTCATTGACCACGCTATTAGGCCAAATCGCTTGTTGTAGTTGCTCTTTGCTGAGCAGCTGCTGTGGTTGCGCCATTAAGGTTAGCAGTAGCTTTATTCCCTGTGGGTCGATACGCTCAGTTTGGATCACGCCGGACTTGCTCAGCTCCCCCGTCACAGGGTTAATTTGCCATTGATTTATCAGCAGTACTTTATCAGCAGTTTTTTTCATATAATCTTACCAATAGCGGTCATAAAAATGCTTTTGTCAGCGAAAAAAGAGGGTTTTGTCAGGGCTTTTTCTGTTACCAATGCAATCATTTAACTCTGTTTTTAAAGCAACGGACACCATTATGAAGCATAAACGAAACTTGCTCAAAATATTGCAGTTTTTAATCGTAATTAGCATCTCGTTTGGACTTGCAGCCGAAGTGAAAAGGTTTACTAAAACGCAAGTGTTAAGTGACTTTGAGATATTGTATCAGTCAGTGATCGCAAGCCATTACCAACCATACGCCTATATCAGCCAAGAGCAATTGGCGCACACCTATGAGCACATCAAAATGCAGTTAACCGCTGCGGATTATTCATTACTGGAGACGGTCAAGTATTATCAACAATTCGTTGCAGCCATCAAGAATGGCCACACTGAAATCGACTTTCCCGTGGCTTCATATTTACACTATGCTGAACACGGAGGCACCTTGTTTCCTCTTGATCTGGCCTTTGAGTCAGGCAAAGCCTTGGTGCGAGCCAATTATGCAAGCAACGTAAATATTGCTATCGGCTCAGAGCTAGTAGCAATAAATGGCCAGCCAATCACTGAGATTTTGGACACAATAACTCCGTACATCTCAGCTGAACGACGCTATTTTAAATTAGCAAAACTCGAACTGTTATCCTTTCCTCGTTATTACTGGCTAGTAGCGGGTCAACAACATCAATATACTGTTACGCTGCGTACCCGTAATGGCACTGAGCAACACACCCTCAGTGGAGTCAAAGTCTTTTCCGGGTTTGAAGAAAAGAAAGATGAGATATTACGGGCGCAGAAAACACTTCGCTTTTACGACTCAACTGCCTATTTAAACCCTGGGCACTTTGCCGGCGATGAACAAGCCTATCAAACTTTCATTGATCAAGCTTTTACGGCAATAAAAAAGCGTAATATGACTAAGCTGATCATAGACCTAAGATACAACAGCGGGGGCAATAATTCATTCAGTGACCACCTGGTGGCCTACCTCGCCGACAAGCCATTTAAATGGTATTCATCCTTTCAACTGCGCAGTAGTGCGCCATTGAAACACGACACCAAGAAAAATCGCAATCTCAACGACCCTTACTGGCAAGCTGTGCTAACCACTGCGAATGGTAAACGGTATAAGTATGACTTTAACTATCAACAACCCGTAGCTAAAGAGCGACGTTTTACCGGCCAAGTCTATGTCCTTATTAATCGTCATAGTTACTCTCAGGCCAGCGTGACTGCAGCACAAATTAAGGACTATGGCTGGGGAGTCATGGTCGGGGAAGAAACCGCTGACTACCCTAGCCTTTACGCATCACAATTTCACTATGTGCTCCCTAACACCGAGCTGAAAGTTAAAATTGCCAAAGGATATATTGTCAGAGTAAACGGCAGCGAAGCACAACATGGGGTGAAGCCAGATATACCTATTCGAGATCACTTACTTGACCAAGAGGATGAAATCTTATCGGGCTTACTGCAACAGCTTGGTGAAGATCAGGCGGCCATAAAGCAGTAAAGTACTTCGTTGTTATTGTAGCAAGCCAATTTAAAACAGTATGATGATAAAACACCAGCCACGTTTTTGACATAAAAAAGCCGCGCATTAAGCGCGGCGGTTTGCGTTTATCAACTTAATTAAAACTGATACGCGAACTTCACATAAGCCTGGCGGCCTAAGATGCTGTGGGTTTTGTTATCAATACCCATTGACTCAGAAGGCGCCAGTGGGGCTTCTTCGTTCAATAGATTCGATGCACCCAGTGTGACTTTTAGATCTTGCACACCAATGTAACTTACGCTGGTATCAACCGTAGTGTAAGAATCGATTTCATACTTATTACCTTGGCTGTCAGCCAAATCTTTGTAAGAGTCGATGTAGTTGATGCCAACATTGGCTAACCAATCCCCTTTCGCCCAATCCATGCCTGCAGTCCAGCGGAATTGTGGGTGCTGGTATTCACCGTTTAGGTCCTCAGCAACGTTAAAGGTATTACCATCATCATCACTTTCGAATGATTGCTCTTCAAAGTTCAATGCGTAAGTTAAGTTATAGTTAAACTTAAATTCACCCATGTCTTGCGTCGTCAGAGCATAAGCAAGGTTTACGTCAAAGCCATCTGTTTCACGGCCACCAATATTTACGAAGGTATCGTTGATAGAGAGGATGCGACCCAGAGTGCTACCCTGATTCGGTGCACGAACCACAAGATCAGGGTCGGTACCACAACAGTCAACTAGCTTTTGCGCACCAATCTTTTTGATCAAGTCTTCTTGGTCATAGTTCCAGTAATCAACACCAATGCTGAAGTCTTCTGTTGCTTGCCAAACCACTCCTAGGTTGTAGTTTTCAGACTCTTCTGGCTGAAGGTTTTTGTTACCTGATACAATTGCAGTGTATTCATATGGGCTACAATCGTCATCGGCACCCGTTTGACGGCAACGCTCTTTATCGATAACGCTTGGCGACTCATCGGTTCTACCTAAGTGTAACTGAACTAACGACGGCGCTCTAAATGCCGTCCCCCAAGAGCCACGTACCACAAGGGTATCAACTGGTGACCAGCGGAATGCCACTTTCGGATCCGTAGTGGTACCAAAGTCACTGTAATCTTCATAACGCAGTGCCAATTGCAGCTCTAAAGTATCCAGCACCGGTACGCTGAATTCAGCAAACACCGCCGTGTTGTCTCTATCGCCATTGGCTTGCGTCGCTTCAGTACCAAAGATTTCACCACGAATGTATTGGCTATCTGGGTTATCTTCAATCTTCTCATAGCGGTGCTCAAAGCCAAACGCCGCAGCCACATAGCCGGCACCAAATTCAAATAACTCACCAGACACCGTACCATCAAGTGATTGCATGGTAGAAGCACCATAACGCGTAGTGGTGGTTTCGAAGAAGGCTAAGCCTTCGGCGGTATTGGTACTTGGTTCAAACGGGTTCCATAAACCTTCATCAATGGCTTGCTGCGCTCTGAGCTTGTTAGGGAAACCATCAAAGCCTTTTTCAACGGCACTAGAGCGAATAGCTGAATACGCTACTTCCCAGTCCCACGCATTCCATACACCTCGCGCTCCTAGCACAGCACGGTAGTATTCAGAGTCAACATCCTTTTTACGGTTACCAATATCCACGGTACGACGACGCATGGAAATGTCTACACCATGTAAGAAGTGGTCTGGGTCGTTAAATAACGGGTGATTAGGGTTATCACCATCCATAAATAATTCGGTAAAGCTTGGGCTGGCTGCACCTTGAATAAAGGTCGATGCGTGCTGGGCGGAAAACTCAGCAAAACCTTCAATATCGTCGGTGATTTCTTGCACACCGTTGTAGTTAAAGCTAACACGCTCAGTGGCTGGCACAGCTGTCATATGAGGCGCATAGTCATAACGGCAAATGTCACCAATAATTAATTCTGGATCACACGTATCACTTCCCCATACATCTGCGAAGATTTGCTGACGCACTGGTGTGCCATCATCGGCAATACGTAGCACAGGTAAGCCTTGCCACTGTTCTTCAGTCAGCATGCTTCTTACCACTTCCACGCTGCCCGGGATACCTGATGAGCTTAACGAATTGTTACCTCCACGGAAACGCTGATCCGCTGTAGAGGTGTAATCACGGTCAGCATACGTTAGGTGCTCTCTTTTGAAGTAATCTAGAGTAAAGTTGTGATGACCGTTGCGCGTAGATGAGCCCCAAAGCAAGGTAAAGTTTTGCTCTTCTGCGCCGCCATCAGCGGTATTGGCTATTTTACCTGCCACTTCAAAGCCATCGATATCATCACGCAAGATAATATTAATTACACCTGCAACCGCGTCTGAACCATAGGTCGCTGAAGCACCATCTTTTAGAATATCGATACGTTTAACTGACGATACTGGAATAGTATTAAGATCAACAAAAGACGTCTCAATGTCTTTAGCGAATGGGCTTACCGCTACACGGCGACCATTAATTAGTACTAGCGTTGATGAGGCACCTAAGCCACGTAAAGCAACACTCGAACCACCGTTTGCAGTGTCATCACTGGAGTTACCTTGCGTACTAAAGGTACCTGTACCTGAAACTGGTAGTTTTTGTAATGCACCAATAAGATCTGTAGAACCCGTCGCAGCAAGATCGTCAGCAGACAAACTGCGAATAGGTGACGGTCCTTCTAAATCCGTTCTTTTGATGTGTGAGCCTGTTACTTCAATGCGTTCAACTTGATTATTTTCTTCTGCGACAGCGTGTTGGTTCATACCAACAAGGACTGCCATGCTAAGCGCACTGAGTGGTAATTTATAGGTCATCCTGTTTCCCCTTAAGTTAATAATTACTCTGTAGTTTTTTAATAATCAAGCCATTATTAACACACAATAACAGGATTAACAATGCATTTATGTAACAGAAAATTAGCACTTAAAGAGGAACAAAGAGGGATTTAAGAGGATAATCTAGCAGTAAAAAGAACTAAAAATGTTCTGCTTTGTTGCAAAAAGTGCACTTCATCTAAAAAAGTGCACTTTTCTGCAAAGTTCACATTACAGGGCCAACCACGGCTGAATGGAGTGCACGGTTTCTGCCTGTTCGACTAAAGTCGTAGTGTTATTTTGCCAACTTTCGTCAACAACCACTTGGCAACTGTTTACTTGGCAGTCACCAATGTTAGTCATTGCTTGATCTGGCGTAGTGAAGTTAACAATCAAGCCTTGTTGCTCAGGAAGCAAGAATGAAAATAGGTATTTGACGAAAAAGCCTGATAGATCTGCTAACAATTGCTCAAACTCTTGGTGCATAGTGTAGAGATCCGCTTTACTTAACGATTGCTGTTCAAACAATTCTGCTTCTATTTGCATCTTTAGCTGACAGTTTGCCTCGCTAGCATGAGGAACCATGATCACTTTGGCTTTGTCTTTATCCAGTTGCTTATCGAACGGCAACAGAAGCTGAGCATCTTCAGTATATGTTAATGGCAAGCTGGCCTTCTCCGTGACGATTTCTCCAGAGCGTAGGCGACATGGCTTCATGGTGTTGGTATCCACCAAATAAAAGCCAATTCGCGCAAACTCGTATTGGCCTTTATTCACCACCTTAAGCCGGTCGTAAAAACTGTCATAGGCGAACGCCACCTCTTGCGCCTTTAAACTTGGGGCTAGCAACAGTGCTAGTAACAATAAGATACGGTTATTCTTCATCAAAATACGCTCGGTTGTGTCTTATCATGTCATTTAGTTCATTCACGTAGTCTTCACCACGTTCGGAATATTTCATTAACCCAGCCGTCAGAGCTGTGGCTTCAATTGGCTGTTTCTGCTTTCTTAGCTCGGCACGCACTTGCCTCAATTGAGCATAAGCATCATGGGTATTGATGTTTCTAAAGTACGACTTTACCGCAGCACGGACCGATTTAAACGCTCTAACCTCATGGTCGGCCGCTTCCGCTCGGCGCCTTGGTACCATGCCGCAACCTTTGCTGTAACACCACTGACCAAAAAAGTTCAAGCCGATGCGAGCAAATCGCGACGTGCCCCAAGCCGATTCATTGGCGGCCTGCATCAAGGCAAGCTCTTTGGGAATAATATCAACACGTTTTAGCGCCCGTTGTAACGACTCAGTAGTTATGGCTTGCTCTTTCATACCATATTTAGCAAACGTTTCTTTCACTTTTTGCTGTTGCGTCGGCGTCAGGGTTTCCTCAAATTGTTTCATCATCAGGGCAATCTCTAACGTGGCCCGTTGCTCTCGGATAAGCTTATTCTCCGCTTCAACGTGCGGCTTGATGAAATCAAAAAACGCCTTTTTCTTTGCTTTGACATCACGAATGTCAGCAAAGTCTGGTAATTTCACGTCATGCAGAGGATCTTCTATTTCCTCGGGCTTCAGTTTAACCACTTCATCTTTAGGCTCCGTCACCTCGGAAGGGGCTTGTTCAGTCACCAAAAAGGGATAAATAAGCGCCCATAACGTGACCAGAGCAATAATCAGTTTAATCAGCTTAGCTTGCATAGTTCTCCTCTCTCAGCCTAGTTCAATAAACGCCCCCTTCCATAGGTTGCTATGAACTAACGCATTAGCTTGCTACTCTATAATTGCTGGACGTCATCTAGTACGTCCTTCAAAATAGCGACGGATAATAGCAAATGCCGCTATTAAACGCGAATTTTCGTTTACTTATCGTACTTAGTTTAGTCCAAAATAAGTCTAAGATAAAAAAAGGAAAAGTGGTATGGACTCAACAGCTTGGCAGCAACGTCTGCTCAATCAGCAAAAGCACAGGCCAAACGATAACCGCTCTGCGTGGCAAATCGACCGCTCACGGATCATCCATGCCGCGGCCTTTCGCCGTTTGCAAGCCAAAACGCAAATTATGGCCATTGGTGTCAATGACTTTTACCGCACCCGCCTGACTCACTCATTAGAGGTTTCGCAAATTGGCAGTGGTCTATTACGCCATTTAAAAAGACACTATAGCGATTTTAGTCATTTTCCATCCACCAGCCTAATCGAAACCTTATGCTTAGCCCATGATATCGGTCACCCTCCTTTTGGCCATGGCGGGGAAATCGCTCTAAATTACCTAATGCGGGAGCACGGTGGCTTCGAGGGCAATGCTCAAACTCTGCGAATTGTTACTAAGCTCGAACCTTACACCAAAGGGTTTGGCATGAACCTAACCCGTCGGACACTACTAGGCTTTATCAAGTACCCGGCGATTATTGATAAGCTTTGGCAGCAACAACCAGAGCACAGTCCAACTCGACGCTATATTCTCTCTAGTGACTGGTTACCAGCCAAGGGCATTTATCAGTGCGATAGCGATGTTTTTGATTGGGTTCTCGCTCCTTTTTCGGCAAATGACCGGGCGCAGCTCCAGAAAATGGCAGTCAAAGATGCCTTTCGCCATAAAACGCTCTTTAAGTCGCTCGATTGTGCCATCATGGAATACGCCGATGATATTGCTTATGCCGTACATGATCTGGAGGATGCCATTGCCACAGAAACACTCAACGAGTCTGAATGGCGTCATTTTGCGGTGCCTGAGTTAACCGCTTTAGATTCCAAGTGGCTGACTCAAAACCTTAACCGCATTAGTCAGCACTTGTTTTCTGATGAAGAGTCTGAGCGTAAAGATTGTATTGGCGAATTAGTTAACTTATTTATCGTCAATTGTGAGCTCACCGTACAGCATAGCGACTTTGAGTCTCCCCTACTTCATTACACCGTGACCATGAAGCCAGAGTTCCAAGAGATATTACAAGTACTTAAAACCTTTGTTTACCGTCGCCTTATTCGTGAGCCAAAAATGCAGCAAATCGAGTTTAGCGGTCAAACTCTGCTCATCGATTTATTTGAAGTCTTTGCCAGTGACCCCATGCGACTGCTTCCATATACCACCCAGACTCTTTATCAACAGGCTCAGGGAGACACCGAGCAAATGCGTGTATTGGCAGACTATCTCGGCGGTATGTCAGACGAATATGCCCGCAAAGCCCACAGTCGCTTATTTACTGGCGAATTATAACTTCGGACATGATGAATGATTGTATTAACAATACTCATGACAGTATCTAGATAATCTGAAAATACTTGAGCAGTATTTTATTGAAACAGACACAATACTGCTCAATCTCTGCATGCCACAATGAAGCAATTCCATCAGTACATTTCCAATTACAAAAGGGGTTGAAAGAAGTTATAACACCTAGATAGAAGAACTAGATTATCTTCAATCCCGCTTCCTAAGCTTTTCTTAAGTTTCGCCATTTAACCTAGTGAAAATGAAACACAACACTTCATCACTATGTCTCTATTAAACCTACAAAATCCGTATATAAAACCGTTTATTTGTTTTTTTCTTACCTTATTGGCAATACTAACCTTCAGCCGCTTAGGTTTATCTGCTTGGATGCTCGATAGATTAGCTGTCATCGATCCGCTGACTTTTTTACTATCGGGGTTCAGAATTGACCTAAGTTCGGTGGCCTACTTGGCTATGCCATTATTATTTACAATGGTCTTACATTCCATATCACCACAACTCATCAAACGCTTTATATGGCTTTTGATAATCAGCTATGTGGTCACATGTATTACTGTCGTGATCTTGCTAGAAGCAGCGACACCGGCATTTATTCAACAATATGATGTGAGACCTAACCGGCTGTTTATAGAGTACTTAAGCTACCCCAAAGAAGTCTTCTCTATGTTGTTAAGTGGCCACTTAGGAACACTGATTATGACCTCTGTGTTGTGCGCCACTACAGTGTTTATGACTATCAAATACTTCCCTCGAGTAGAGCAGCGACCCAAGTCGAGGCGCAGTATCTTGTTGTTGTCTTCAGTAAGTTTTCTAGCCCTAGTGTTTATGGCTCGAGGAACTGTGGGACATCGTCCTCTTAACCCAGCCATGGTTTACTTTTCGCAAGACGCATTAGTTAACTCATTAACCATCAACTCAGCTTACAGTGTGGCTTTTGCCATTAAAAATATGGCTAACGAGAAAAGTGCAGCAGCCCTTTATGGCACACTACCGCAGCAGAAAGTAGTAGATACGGTCAGGCAAGCCAGTTTCAAAAATCATTTTATTTCAGATCAAATCCCAACACTGGCATCCAATCCTGCTTACCATAAAGGAAAGAAAAAAAACTTGGTGATTATTTTGGAAGAAAGTTTAGGTGCAAGGTTTGTTGGAGCCCTAGGTGGTGCTAACTTGACGCCTGAAATGGATAAACTCTATCAACAAGGTTGGGGACTGAAACACTTGTATGCAACTGGCACTCGCTCAGTGCGAGGTATAGAAGCAGTTATTACCGGTTTTTTACCATCGCCGTCGCGTTCGGTGGTTAAGCTTTCCAAGTCGCAACAACAGTTTTACACGCTAGCGGATGTGCTAAGCAAAGAAAATTACACAACCCAGTTTATATATGGTGGCGAAAGTCATTTCGACAACATGAAAAGCTTTTTTTTAGGTAATGGTTTTCAACACATTGTTGATGTTGATGATATTGAAAACCCAGAGTTTGTAGGCTCTTGGGGAGTCAGTGACGAAGATCTTTTTAATCAAGCCGATAAAGAGTTGACCAAGTTGAAGCAACAAAGCAAACCGTTTTTTAGCTTGATTTTTACATCGAGTAATCATGACCCATTTGATATCCCCAGCGGTAAAGTCTCACTTCCGACAAATCACAGCAGTGAAAAGCCTGCCAGAGATCTGGCAATAAAGTATGCAGATTATGCCCTTGGCAAGTTTATAGCCCAAGCCAAACAACGTCGTTATTGGCATAATACCGTATTTTTAATTGTTGCTGATCATGATGTCAGAGTATATGGCTCTGAACCGGTACCAATAAAATCCTTTCATATCCCTGCGATTATTTTAAATAGTGAATTCGACCAGCAACAAGATCTCAGGTTGGTGAGTCAAATTGACCTCCCTGTCACTCTTCTATCTTTAGTAGGCATTTCTAAGCCGACTCCGATGGTAGGTTTTGACCTGACCAAGCAATACCCAGTTGAAAGGGCCATGATGCAGTACTATGACAACTTTGCTTACATTGAAAACAGTCACGTGGCAATTTTAATGCCAGGCAATAAAGTGAGCTGTTGGCATTATGACGTAAACAAAAAGCGTCAAACCCCATTAAAAGATTGTCAAAAAATGGCGTCTTTACAGCAAAAAGCGCTGGCACATGTGATCTTTAGCAACCTTGCCTATGAGCAACAACGCTACAAAATAGCCCAGTAAGCACAAACCAAATTAATACATATTTAGCAGCCGGATTATCGAGGAGAATAAGGTGCAGTTTAACAACAAAAACAAACCCAAGGGGATTAAACGTCTTTACTTAGCATTAGGACATTCCTGTCGAGCAATCCATTGGCTGGCAAAAAATGAATCTGCTTTTCGTCAAGAGTTACTACTCTTAGGGATTACCGCAATTATTGTATTAGCTTTGGAAGTCTCTTGTTATGAAGGAGTTATGATGATTTGCGCCACAATGTTGGTAATATTTGCAGAAGTCCTTAATTCTGCCATTGAAGTGATAATTGATAGAGTTAGTTTAGAGATACATCCCCTTTCTGGGCTGGCGAAAGACCTAGGCTCTGCCGCTGTACTCATCGCATTACTCATACTTATGTGTATTTGGGGAAGTGTTATATATACCAATATCTAAATCAGAATAAACCCGCCCAGTTTGCGACTGGGCTTATTAATGCTTACTTTCTTTTACGCTTACTTCGCGTACCTAAGATACGCTTTTTATCTCTTTGCTTTTTAGACTTACCGGAATTGCGGCGATTATCTTTCGGCTCTCGAGTGAGATCGGGCTCGTAGCCCGGTAACCACTGTGGCGCAAAACGCTCATCCAAAAAGATTTCGATCTCTTCAAGCAGCCACTGTTCATCAATACTCACTAAGGAGATCGCCTGACCGCTTTGACCGGCGCGACCACTGCGGCCAATGCGATGAACATAATCTTCCGCTACATACGGTAATTCGGCATTAAAAACATAATTTAATGAACCAATGTCAATTCCTCGTGCAGCCACATCAGTGGCAACCAGTACACGAATATCCCCTGACTTAAATTGTGCCAATGCTTTATCTCTAGCGCCTTGTGATTTATCACCGTGGATCGCCGCGGTTTTTAAGCCGTCTTTATTCAGCTCTTTGGCGTAGTGGTCGGCACTGTTTTTTGTCCGAGTAAACACCAGTACTTGATGCCAATTATTTTTACCAATGAGGTGCGCTATCAACTCACGCTTGCGCTCTTCGTCCACAGAGTAAAACAGCTGTGTTACCGTAGTAGCTGTGCTATTTTCACTCTCGACACCAACCCGTTTTGGATCACGTAGCCACGGCTTTACTTGGGATAGAACGCTGTCGTCCACGGTTGCTGAGAACAACAGGGTTTGACGTTCAATAGGCATGTTGCGCATGATACGCTTGATCTCGGCCATAAAACCCATGTCTAGCATGCGATCCGCCTCGTCAAAAACCAGATGACGAATATGCTCAAGTGATAATGTGTTTTTGATGATATGGTCCAATAAGCGCCCAGGCGTCGCCACCACTATATCCACCCCAGCGTTTAGGCGTTTTTCCTGGGGGCCAATATTGGCGCCGCCATACAAACAAGCAACGGTTAATGGTGTCTGCCCTATTAGCTGTTGGGTATGCTCTGCAACCTGCTGTGCAAGCTCTCTAGTCGGAGTTAATACCAATACTTTAACCACTGGTTTGTCAGCACGCTGACCCGTTAATAATTGCTGCAGAATGGGGAGCATAAACGCCGCGGTTTTTCCCGTTCCGGTTTGGGCACTAGCGATTAAGTCATTGCCTGCCAACAGCAGTGGAATGCTTTTCTCTTGGATTGCCGTTACCGTTGCAAAGCCTAACTCGGAAACGGCCGCTAATAACTCGGGATGGAGCTCTAAGGCACTAAATTTCATCAATGATCTATGCTAAAGAAAAATTAGCGCGAGTATAGCAAATATTTGTCTCGAGGTTATAAGGTTAAATGGCAACCAAGAATACTGTGCTTGGTTTTTTATTGTGAAGGCTGATCCAATATGGCGCGTGTACCTACTCATAATGAGCTTACCATTAAAAATCAAAAAGGGGTGCACAAAGCACCCTTTTCATCACAACAGATTGTGGCTAAAGTTTCGCACCAGCATTAGATAGCTGCGTTGCGGATCTCTTTTACAAACTGCTGTACTGGCATATTGTTACAACGTAAGTTGAGAACCTGCTTGCTGTTTAAACGCAGTGTTTTAACACCGTGGCGCGCTGCGCTAATGCAAAGCTCAGTTGCACGGTCTGTGCTTTGTGCAACTAACTTGACCTTTTTCTCTTCCTTTTGAACGCGCTTTGACGTTTTTGCAAACTCACGAATATCTTCGCCATTACACTCTAGGCTTGGTGAGAAGCGAGAGATAAAAATTCCCATTGCCGCGGCCTCGGCGCGAGCCGCACTAAACCCTTGCTCTGCAGCAACAGCACACACTTTAGTTGCTGGTGATTGATCCGCTTGCGTAAACTCAACTTGAGAAGCAAGAGCAGATGTTGAAGCGAAAGTTACAAGACCAAAGAAAGAGAGAGATTTAAGCATAATATACCCCAAATGAACGATTCGGGCTGCATTATAATTACACAGAGCAATAAGTAAACACATAATTCATGCTTTACTGTCTATTTAATGATCTATTTACACCTATTTAAAAACCTGCTTATCACCACCCTAAAGTTGCACCTTTATTAACATTCACTCAGGCGTTGGTGGCGCATAAAATCAATGCCCTGATACGCTGACCCAAGCTTATTTAAATGATAAAATCTAAATCATCAACAAAGACAGGAATTAGAAAGCGTGATGAAAGTCGTTTCTTTTAATATCAATGGCCTCAGAGCTAGACTGCACCAACTCCAAGCACTCATCGAAAAGCACCAACCCGACGTTATTGGACTTCAAGAGATAAAGGTCCATGATGAAGCGTTTCCTGTAAGCGACGTGGAAGCTATGGGCTATCATGTGTATTTTCATGGGCAAAAGGCACACTATGGTGTGGCTATTCTGTCAAAACGTCCTGCAAAAGCCATTCAAAAAGGCTTTACCACCGACACTGATGACGCACAGCGAAGAATGATCAGCGGTACTTTTGCAACCGACTCTGGCACTGAAGTGACAATAATGAATGGCTATTTTCCACAAGGGGACAACATTAACCATGAAACCAAGTTCCCGTACAAAAGACAGTTTTATGCCGATTTAATGACACATTTAGATAATCATGCCGACCCAGAGAGTCACCTCATTGTCATGGGCGACATTAATATTTCACCTATGGACGCTGACATTGGTATTGGCGAGCAAAATCGTAAACGTTGGTTACGTACAGGTAAGTGCTCATTTCAACCAGAAGAACGCCAATGGCTACAAAAATTGCTCGATTGGGGCTTTAAAGACACCTTCAGAGAATTAACTCCCGAAGCAACAGATAAGTACTCGTGGTTCGACTATCGTTCTAAAGGCTTTGTTGACAACCGCGGCCTGCGCATAGATGTGGTGCTGGCTACCGCGCCATTAATGGCCAAGTGCACAGAAAGTGACATCGATTATGAGCTACGTGGGATCGAAAAGCCCTCTGATCATGCGCCAATTTGGGCCAGCTTTGATCTCTAAGTAAGCCCCATAACGTAAGCGTAGCCATGAGTGATCAATAGTTAAAACCAGTGGCTTTGTGCCACTGCCACCTTGGGATAACGGAACGTGACCTTTTTAGCAGCTGTTGTTTTATTTTTAATCAGCATTAATCGCCTCGAATACCAAGCCCTGTTCACAGTGCCAGCGAGGCAAACTGGTGTGCTCAGTAGTGCCGTGGTACTGGCTTTTTTGTGGCAAATACAGGCCGGGATCTTACCGCACCTTGATATTCATATACTGGGGTTAACCGCGGTAACCTTAGTGTTGGGCTGGCGTTTGGGGATATTAAGTGCCACTCTCGCCAGTCTCCTCCATGGTTACTTTGCTGGTTTTAGCGTCGCTGAATTGGGTGACTTTTGGCTCTTTACCGCCTTAATCCCTTGTTATCTGAGCTATGGCTTTTTTGCGTTATGCTACCATTACTTACCACGTCATTTCTTTGTGTATATTTTTGTCTGCGCATTTATTTTTGCCGGTACGGTCGGCTGTTTAAAAATTCTCGTCAGTGCCTTGTATTATTACGCCGTTGGCACCTACTCTTGGTTTGAGCTGGCGGATAATTATATCCATTTTGCCATTATTATGTGGTTTCCAGAAGCGATGCTCAATGGCATGGCCATCACGCTTTTGATCACCTATCGCCCACATTGGGTGAAAACCTTTTACGATAAGGAATACTTAGACAAATGATCAGCCACTACCGCTGTCCTCTTTGCCACCAGCCTTTATACCAAGGCGGTATCAGCTATCGCTGTAATCAGAATCATCAGTTTGACATTGCCAAAGAAGGCTATGTTAATTTGCTCCCAGTGCAAAATAAAAAGTCTAAACAACCTGGGGATAATGCCGAGATGGTTGCCGCTAGACGAGCGTTTTTCGACACCGATCACTACCATTTTTTACGCGACCATCTGGCTAACCGAGTCGCGGCTATGGCCCCAAGCACAGTGCTCGATTTAGGCTGTGGGGAAGGTTTTTATACCCAAGCCATTGCCCAGCAATGTAATAGCAGTCAAGTATATGGTGTTGATATTGCCAAAACCGCGGTTCGCTATGGGGCTAAACGCTATAGTCAAGTCAACTTCAGTGTTGCATCAATTAAAGACGCGCCGTTTGCAGACGGCTTTGCTGATGTGATTGTTAGTGTGTTTGCTCCGGTGTTTGCCGAGGAGCTAGCTCGGTTAGCGAGTCAAACAGGCAAATTGATTGTTGTGGCACCTGGTCCACGCCATTTGTTTGAACTGAAATCATTGATTTATCAGGAAGTAAAACTTCATAAAACGCCTGACGTGCCTGACGGCTTTGCACTCGATACCAGCAAGCAATTAGAGCAAACTCAGACGTTCGATTATGAATGTGTGCAGAACTTAGTGATGATGACGCCATTTGCGTGGAAGTTTAAGCAGGAGCACTTTGAACAGCTGGAGAAGCTTGGCAAGATTGATATCACCTTATCTTTTGTGGTCAGTGAGTACCATAAAGTTGAGTGTTAAGGTTTAGGCTGCTGTGGGTAGCAGCCTGATAAATTCACCTAGCAGTGGATTGATGCGTGAACTATAAGTTTTCTTTGGTAAAGGCTTTGTCCATTTTATCGAACATGTCTTTTAGCAGTCGCGCTAATTCGCGATAGCGAGGTTTACGAGACGACAATGGCGTGTCATACCCTTGCGCCACCATCTTTTGATGGAGTTCGGTGTACCACGAATACAATGCTGGGTTTAATGGGGTTTCGGCCCGTTTACCTAGCCACAATAACCCTTGTACCGGTAGAGATAAAAAAAACAAGGCAATGGCTATCGCTTGCGGTAAGTACTGCCAACCCAGATGGGTGGTTTGCAAAAATAGCGTAAATACTGCCAACATGGGCATGGTATTCAGTGCCAGCTCGGTTGCCTTTATCACCCTAAACTCTGGGAATAAGGGTGCCAGCTCCTTGCGCATAGGCCACTCTTTCGAGTATTGACGTCCAAGTTGCACTTGCGAAATAAGACTTTTTTGCATCATAACTCCTAGGTGCTAACTTTTATATAAAAAATGCGGTAAAATTAACGTCTTTAATGTCAACTATACCTTAGTCTAAATGCGTAGCTTGTATGCGCTATAGCTTTAAGCTTAATACGCAATAACTGTAATTGTCAAAACGGAAAGTCATTATGTCATCTCAGCATGTTTTGGTTCTAAATTGTGGTAGTTCAAGTCTCAAATTCGCCATCATCGATAGTGAAACCGGCGAACAAGTTTTATCTGGCCTCGCCGAGCGCCTCGCCGACCAAGTACCACAAATTAAATACAAGTACCAAGGCACCAAAAGCGTTATTCCGCTTAACAGCGGCGATGCCCACCAAGTCGCTATTGCGACCCTAGTTAAACTCATCAAAGACCTCGCTCTTGACGCTAACCTAGTCGCTGTTGGTCACCGCGTAGTGCATGGTGGCGAACGCTTTACTCACTCCGTTTTAATCGACCAGTCTGTAATCGAGGCTATCCAAGAAACGTCTAGTTTGGCCCCGTTGCACAATCCCGCCAATTTACTTGGCATCGAAGCGGCACAAAAAGCATTTGCCCATCTACCTCAAGTTGCAGTCTTTGATACGGCCTTTCACCAAAGTATGGATCAAATTGCCTACTTATATGCACTGCCTTACTCGTTATACCAAGACCATGGTGTGCGCCGATATGGTTTTCATGGCACCAGTCATGCCTATGTATCGGCCCAGGCGATTGAAATTTTAGGCCTGAAAGACAAGCCTTCACGCATTATTACCGCGCATTTGGGCAACGGCTGCTCAGTGGCTGCCATCAAAGATGGTCAATCCATCGATACCAGTATGGGCCTAACACCACTTGAGGGCTTGGTAATGGGCACTCGAAGTGGCGATATCGATCCTGGCTTGTTTTCCTTTTTAGTCCACCAGTTGAACTATTCGGCGCAGCAAATCGACACTTTATTAAACAAGCAAAGTGGCTTATTGGGAATAAGTGGTTTGTCTAACGATTGTCGCACCATTGAAGAAGCGGCACAAAAAGAGCATCCGCAAGCCAAGTTGGCACTGGATATTTTCTGTTATCGCCTAGCAAAGCAAATTGCCAGCTTCTTAGTACCATTGCGTGGTCTAGATGCTCTGGTGTTTACCGGTGGAATTGGCGAAAACTCAGATGTCATCCGCGCCAAGGTGGTGACTTACCTCAGTTATCTAGGTATGGAAATTAATCAAGAAGCGAACCTTGCTGCTCGTTTTGGCGCTCAAGGCATTATCACCGATGCCGCACACAGCCCCCTCGCTATGGTGGTGCCCACCAATGAAGAATGGGTCATCGCCGATGACGCAGCGAAACTAGCAACAGGAGCTTAATCATGGGTCGTCGTATTATGCTGATCCCAATATCTACCGGTGTTGGCTTAACCTCGGTGTCGGTCGGTATTGTTCGGGCTTTGGAACAAAAAGCAGTCAAAGTCAACTTTTTCAAACCCATTGCGCAACCACGCAAAGATGACTTAGGCCCAGAAAAATCCACTCTGATTGTGCAACATGGCTCTCCTATTGCGCCACCGACTCCATTCGATTTAAGTTATGCCGAGCAAATGATCGGCGATGGTAAAGGCGACGATTTATTAGAAGAGATTGTTGAACGCTTTGAAAGTGCCGTGCAAGCGGACGAAGTGGCCATTATTGAAGGCATGGTGCCAACCAGAAGGCAACCGTACGCTGGACGGGTCAATCGAGAAATAGCGCAAACGCTGGGCGCCGAGATCGTCTTCGTTTTAACTCCAGGTAACGACTCCATCGATGAAATCGAAGACCGTTTGGAAATCGCTGCAGGCAACTATGGTGGCGTGGATCACCCACGAGTGTTGGGCTGCATTTTCAACAAAGTTAACGCTCCGCTGGATGAAGATGGCCGCGCGCGCGCCGACTTGGTGGATCAATACAACGCCGACGAACTGGATAACGAACTGAACCGCTTGGCTTCATTGCCTATTTTTAGAAAGCATCCGTTTCAATTACTGGGCTCAATTCCTTGGGATTTTGACCTGGTTGCGCCACGAGTCATCGATCTTAGCAATTATCTGAAAGCCGAAGTGATTAATGCTGGTGACATGGAGCATCGTCGCCTCCGTCGCGTTACCTTCTGTGCTCGCACGGTGTCAAACATTCTTAACCACTTCACCCCGGGTGCTTTATTAGTGACTCCAGGGGATCGCTCGGATATTCTCGTTGCAGCCTGCTTATCCGCCATGAACGGCACTAAAATTGGTGCCATTTTGCTCACCGGCGGCTTCCGCCCAGAAGAAAAAATCATGACTTTATGTGAGCAAGCCATGGCCACCGGCTTACCAATCCTTGCCACCGATGCCGATACCTGGCGCACCTCATTATTACTGCATAACTTTAATATGGAAGTGCCAAGTGACGATGAGCAGCGCATAGAGAAAGTCAAGCTACACAACGCCTCACACATCGACGGTGAATGGTTAGAAACGCTCGCGCAAGGCGTGGCGAAAACGCGTAAATTATCGCCGCCAGCGTTTCGCTTCTTGTTAACGGATCTGGCTCGTAAAGCACAAAAAACCATTGTTTTACCTGAGGGCAACGAGCCACGGACCATTAAAGCGGCGGCCATTTGTGGTGAACGTAACATCGCCAAAACCGTATTGTTAGGTGATCGCGAAGAAATCGAGCGGATCGCTGCACAGCAAGGGGTTGAGCTCAATGAAAACGTCACTATTTTATCGCCACAACAGGAAGTGAATAAATACATCGCGCCTATGGTGGAGTTGCGAAAAGGCAAAGGCTTAACCGAAGTGGTTGCCGAAGAGCAATTACAAGACAATGTGGTCTTAGGCACTATGATGCTGGCGCAAGGCCAGGTGGACGGCCTGGTTTCAGGTGCCGTAAACACCACCGCTAATACCATTCGCCCTCCTTTGCAGTTGATCAAAACCGCACCAGGCGCTTCGTTAGTGAGTTCTGTGTTTTTCATGCTATTGCCTGATCAGGTGTTAGTCTATGGCGACTGTGCTATTAACCCAGACCCAACGGCGGAGCAACTGGCGGATATTGCCATTCAGTCGGCCGACTCAGCGGCGGCGTTTGGCATTGAGCCGCGAGTAGCCATGATAAGCTACAGTACGGGTACTTCGGGGCAAGGCGCCGATGTAGAAAAAGTGCGAGCCGCCACCGAAATTGCGCAGCAAAAGCGCCCTGACTTAGACATTGATGGTCCATTGCAATACGACGCCGCAATCATGGAAAACGTTGCCCGCAAAAAGGCACCAAACAGCAAAGTGGCAGGTAAAGCCACCGTATTTGTCTTCCCAGATCTCAACACTGGTAATACCACATACAAAGCCGTGCAACGCAGCGCCGAGTTGATCAGTATCGGCCCTATGCTGCAAGGCATGAGGAAACCTGTAAATGACTTAAGTCGTGGCGCGTTAGTGGATGATATTGTCTACACCATTGCCTTAACCGCAATTCAAGCCACTCAAATCGTTGAGTAAATCGTTGAAGCCAGGCAGGGTCGTTGCCTGGCTTAAGTCACCGCTGCCATAGCACTAATTGCCCTTGATTTTCGCTGGTCTTTACCCCCACTTCGCTATACTATAATTAAGCTAAACAGCCGAATAGATAATGAAAATTTTAGCTGGTTTTAAAAAGGGATAGCGATGTCAAAGCAAACATTACAACTGCTAGAACAAGAGTTTACTATTCACAGCTTGGATTGTGATGCCACAGTTCCGCAGGCCGTATTGAACAGCAAACTGTACTTTATAGCGAAAACCGCAGACGAGCTGTCAATCGTCTGTAGCTCTGACATCAGTGTCGATAGTTTGGCTGCAGAAAGCCACTGGCGAGCACTTGAAGTACTCGGGCCACTGGGCTTTTCTTTAACTGGGATCATGGCAAATATTTCCGGAGTATTGGCTAAAGCCAACGTCTCTATTTTTACCTTGTCGACCTATGACACGGACTATATTTTGGTTAAACAAAGCCAAATACAAGCCGCCATGAATGCCCTTAAAAAAGATGGATATTTACTACTTTGATAGCCCTAAGTCCGCCCATCAACTATCGTCCAATTACGCAAATAGCTAACCCTATTGCGCACATTCCAAGCCCGTTTTCGGGAAAAGTATTACCGCTGGCAGCACACCCTAATGCGGCCATTGCGGCTGGCATGTTAGGCACTGGCGTGTGTGTTAAGATGAATGTGCCACTGCTGCTGTCACCCTGTAATGGCGCCATTGAGCAGATTAGAAAAGACAGCTGCGAATACCTTATCACCGCCAATAATGGCTTAAAAATGCTTCTGAGTTTGGCATTAAGCAGTGAGTTCACCAAACCCGAGTTACTTAAAGCCAACAGTTTTGGCAAAACTCAAGTACGCCTAGCTGAGCCCTTGTGTTTTTATGATGTGCCACTGCAAGAGGCCAAATGCATAGGTGCCATAGTGCTGCTCAATGCACAAAAACTGGGAGCATGTTATTATCCATTAAAACAAGTCACTGCGGCGAAAGAGCCGATAATTACCATAGCAAGGGCATGTGCTTTATGACCACAATTATGTACGGGATCAGCAACTGCGATACCATTAAAAAAGCCAAAAAACACCTACAACAACACAATATTGAGTTTACTTTTCACGACTATCGCAAAGACGGTTTAGATGCCGAATTATTGCAAACCTTTATTGATCAACTCGGCTGGGAAAATGTCCTCAATAAGCGCGGTACAACCTACCGTGCGCTGTCTGACGAAGACAAACAAAACCTCAACGCCGACACGGCAAAAGCGCATATGTTAGCAGCTCCAGCAATGATAAAGCGGCCTATTTTATGTCATCAAGGCCAATATCACTTGGGCTATAAAGCGCCACAATACGATGAGATATTGGCGTCATGAGTGAGGTCATCGCGTTAGCTCAGGCATTAATCCAGCGCGCTTCCATCACCCCTGAAGATGCCGGTTGCCAAGCCCTGATCAATGAACGCTTAAGCCGCTTAGGCTTTACCATTGAAGAGCATTTTTTTGTTGATACCCTCAATACGTGGGCACGTAAAGGGACTCAAGGGCCGCATTTTTGTTTTGCTGGTCACACCGACGTTGTGCCGGTAGGTGATACTGCTCGGTGGCAGCACCCGCCTTTTGCCGCCACCGTAAAAGACGGTATGCTACACGGTCGTGGTGCTGCCGACATGAAAGGCTCACTGGCTGCCATGGTGGTTGCCACAGAGCGTTTTATACAAAAGCATCCAGATCACAAGGGCTCTCTCTCTTTTTTAATCACGTCAGATGAAGAAGGGCCGTTTATTAATGGCACCACTAAGGTGGTAGATCTCCTCGAAGCGCGACACGAAAAGATTGATATGTGCTTAGTGGGTGAACCTTCTTCCCGTGATAAACTCGGTGACGTGGTCAAAAATGGCCGCCGAGGCTCGTTAACTGGCCATTTAAAAGTATTAGGCAAACAAGGCCATGTTGCCTATCCGCACCTAGCAATCAACCCCATCCATCTTGCTGCACCGGCTTTGGCCGAGCTCAGTCAAACTCATTGGGATGAGGGCAATGCGTTTTTCCCGGCAACCAGTTTTCAAGTGTCAAACATTAATGGTGGCACTGGCGCTGGTAATGTTATTCCTGGCGAGCTCGAAATCCAGTTTAATTTCCGCTTTAGCACCGAGGTGACCGCCGAGCAGCTGCAACAATTCGTGGTGGATATCCTTAACCAACATCAGCTGTGTTATGAGCTAGATTGGATAGTCAATGGTCAGCCCTTTTTAACCGAGCCGGGACCGTTACTCGACGTCACCCTTGAAGCAATCAAAGACGTCACCGGAGTAACTTGTACTCCAGAAACATCCGGTGGCACCTCTGATGGTCGCTTTATTGCACAAACCGGGTGTAAGGTGATTGAGTTAGGCCCAATCAATGCCACTATTCATCAAGTAGATGAGTGCGTCAGTTGTGACGACCTAGAGCAGTTAGCGCTTATTTATGAACGGATTTTGGAGCAGCTTCTTGGCTAATTATGCCCTTTCAACATCCGCATGTATCGCCTGTGGTGTCAACGAGTCAGCGCTCGTTGCATTTACCAAACAGTACGTTCATCGGCATATTGTTGCTGATCTTAGTGCCCTCAGCAGTGCCGCGAAGGCAGCAGGTTTTGATTTTGCTATTGCCTCAGCGTACCGCAGCTTTTGGCGCCAAAAAGCCATTTGGAACAACAAGTTTCATGGCCACCGAGCGGTATATGACCAAGCTCAGCAGCAAGTGGACCTCAGTGCGCTTTCTGAGTTAGAGAAAGTTCACGCCATTATGCTGTTCTCGGCGCTACCAGGAGGCAGCCGCCATCATTTTGGTAGTGACCTTGATGTCTACGCTCGCAACCTTATTCCCGCAGGACAGCGCTTGCAACTTGAGCCTTGGGAGTATGAAGCTGGCGGCTATTTGGCCGAGTTTAATGACTGGTTAAATGAACATTTAGCTGACTTTGGCTTTTACCGCCCCTATGATCGTTACCGCGGTGGCGTAGCCGCAGAGCCGTGGCATATTAGTCATCGCGCGGTTGCCGACTCATTGGCGCCAGAGCAAAGCATAGCGGCCATTGCCACCACGCTAGAACGCAGCGATGTTGCAGGGAAAGAGACTATCCTGCAACATTTACCAGCGCTATATGAAACCTATATTGTTAACGTAGCAACCTAACCTCTAGGTTAAAATTACCTTTTTTTATCATGGATGGCGTCTAGCCTTGCCAATAGGCTAGACGTGTCATAACGGTTTCCACCTAAGGCTTGCACATCAGCATAGTATTGGTCCACCATCGCCGTCAGGGCCAAATTTGAGCCATTAGCGCGCGCTTCATCCAATGCGATCCCTAAATCTTTACGCATCCAGTCCACCGCAAAACCAAACTCGTATTCCCCTGCCAGCATGGTTTTGTGGCGGTTTTCCATTTGCCACGAGCCTGCCGCACCTTTAGCAATGGTTTCAATGACTTTTTCGCCATCTAGACCGGCGTTTTTGGCAAAGTGTAAGCCTTCAGCCAGGCCCTGCACCACCCCTGCTATGCAAATTTGGTTGACCATTTTACATAACTGACCCGAGCCAACCTCACCTAAAAGTTGGTTAAACTGAGAATAAGCGGCCATCACGGGTTGCGCTTTGGCGAAGGCTTCTTGCTCACCACCAGCCATAACCGTAAGCACGCCATTTTCAGCACCAGCCTGGCCTCCAGACACGGGAGCATCAATAAAATTAACCGATGACGCCTTTGCGCGCTGATGAATTTCACGCGCCACTTTGGCCGACGTAGTGGTGTGATCAACCAAAATTGCACCAGCTTTAATGCCTGCCAGAACGCCTTGCTCGCCATACACCACTGAGCGCAAGTCATCATCGTTGCCAACACACATAAACACAAAGTCACAGTCAGCCACCGCCTCTTTTGGCGTTGTTGCCAGTTTCCCAGAGTACTCTTTTAGCCACTGCTGGGCTTTTGCTTTAGTGCGGTTATACACGGTTACGTGATGGCCAGCCTGGTGTAAATGGCCTGCCATTGGGTAGCCCATAACCCCTAAACCTAAAAATGCGACTTTGATTGACATAAAACTGTCCTATTTGCTTGTTATCTTATTAAGAATGGAGTTTTTATACCCGAGCCTAGCAATCATAGCAAATGAAAAACATGGCTTGGTTCTCGAATATTATGAATATGACACACGGAGCCTGAAAGGATGGAAAATATTTATCGTTTTAGTGCACAACTCATCGACGGTCAGGTTTTGCCATTGCAATCTTTAGCAGGCAAACCTATTTTAATCGTTAATATTGCCAGTAAATGTAGTTTTGCACCCCAGTTATCAGCATTAGAAAAGCTGTATCAAAAGTACCACCCCTTCGGCTTTGAGATCCTCGCATTTCCATGCAATCAATTTGGTCGTAACGAGCCACTGGAAGATGAAATGCTTAACGAATTTTACAATAGCCATTTTAACCTGAGTTTTAAAATAGCCACTAAAACCCAAGTTAATGGCCCCGACGCGCACCCATTGTTTAACTACCTCAAATCACACACTCGTGGGATAGCCCAAAACCGAGCAATAAAGTGGAATTTCACTAAGTTTCTAATAAACTCTGAGGGCATGTTAGTATCACGTTATGCACCTAGAACCAAACCAGAAACGTTAAAACCTGTGATAGAGAGTCATTTAAGTAATGAAAATCGCCCTATTCAGCTCGCAAAATTATGAAGTGCCCTTTTTCCAACAGGCGGCGCAAGAGGTTGCCGCTTTAGAGTTTAGCTTTATTGCCGAGTCGCTCAACGAAAACACCGTACAACTGTGCCAAGGCTTTGATGCCGTGTGTGTCTTTGTTAACGACGATGTCAATGCCAAGGTGATTGCTGAGCTTGCCAAACTATCAGTAAACACCATCGCGTTGCGTTGTGCCGGCTTTAATAATGTTGATATTAAAGCGGCACAGCAGCACGGAATTGCCGTGGTTCGAGTACCCGCCTATAGCCCAGAAGCCGTAGCGGAGCATTGTATTGCTTTGATGCTAACCTTGAGCCGAAAAACCCACAAAGCCTACAACCGTGTTCGTGAAGATAATTTTGACTTAAATGGCTTGTTAGGCTTCAACCTGCATAACAAAACGGTGGGGATCATAGGCTGTGGTAAAATTGGTCAAGCGTTGGTGCGTATCCTCAATGGCTTTGGTGCCAACGTGCTAGTGTACGACCCAAATATTGGCGAAGGCCCCTATACCTTAGTTTCGCTTGAGATCCTGCTAGCACAAGCGGATGTCATCAGCCTGCACTGCCCCTTAAACGAACACACTCATCATATTATCGACGCGGATGCCTTTGCCCAAATGAAGCCGGGTGCCATGCTCATTAACACCAGCCGTGGCGCGTTATTAGACAGTAAAGCCTGCATTAACGCCTTAAAATCAAAACAACTGGGGTATTTAGGCTTGGATGTATACGAGCAAGAATCTGAGTTGTTTTTTAAAAACCGCAGTGAAGAAATTATCCAAGACGATGTCTTTTCTCGCTTAGTCAGCTTTCCCAATGTCTTGATTACGGGACATCAGGGCTTTTTTACCAAAGAAGCGTTAAAGCAAATCGCTACGGTAACCTGTGAAAACCTCGCCGCTGCCGAGCAAGGTCAGCCGCTGGTCAACCAAGTATAATCGCAATCCGCGTAAATACTTGCTTAATTTCAGTGAGCAAAAAAAAAAGAGCACTCAATCATTGATGTGCTCTTTTGGTTACTTCAAAGTCGGGGGAAGTAAACTAGTCAATTAGGCTTTGCTTTTTAACTCTTGAGTTACCTTAGCAAGACCCACTTCAGAAATTCGCATGGTGATTTCTTTTTGCTTGGCACTGAGTAATGAAATGCCCTCAGCAACCATATCGTAGACTTTCCAATCACCATTTTTGCTCTGTCTAAACTTAAAATGCATGTCGATGTCAGGACCTGACGGCTCTTTTATCAACACTTTAACCGTGGCAAAGTCGGAATCAGAAGACAGCGGAAGTTCTTCAAACAACACTTCCTGCCCCTTGTACTGCAATAGGGCATTGGCATAGGTGGCCACCAGATACTCATCTACGGCACTGATAAAATCCACGGCTTCACTGCGCTTTAAACCTTTAATGTGTTTACCCAGTAATTTGAAAGACACAAACTTAACGTCAATATGCGGCATCAAACGACTGCGCACGATCCCTTTCATTTGTGATTCGGTTGCTTTGCCTTGGCTATTGACCGTTTTGATATCAGCAAATAGTTGCTCACCCACTTGGTTAATCAATGCATAAGGCGTCTGTTGCGCTACGGCTAAGCCCGAAAAAAGCAAAAAACTGAAAATAACTAGTAACTTTTTCATCGTTTAATCCTTATTAAACCTTAGACACAAGTCTATCCAATTTGACCCGTGCAAATAAACATATCAATTAGCAACATATTGGTGCCAAAAACACACCATTACTGTGTATTCAGGTAATGATGGCGTTGATTCTGCTGGTTAGCGCTTTAACTAACCATGAATAAACGCCGCCATTATAGGCGCTTTAGCAATTAGAAAGTGTCAAAAAGTGTTTCAATTTATATCGCTTGAACGCACCTCAGAACCAAGATTGTTGAGCTCTTCTATGGTTGGGCGGGAATGGAGCTAGAATTTGAGTGATACGGAAAAGAAACGATCGTTGTCAGGCTGAGCAAGCTGCGCTAGGGCCGTTACCAGTTCCGTATGGTTGGGTTGAATTTTACTGTGGTTAGGTAAGGTGATCTCACCCTGCGATAGCTTTTCAGCTAATGCATCGCCAACAAATGCCATGCGTTGCTGGGCACAAATACTATTGGAAAGCCAACTGCCACAGAGCGAGACGATGCCGATGTTCGGGGCCTTGGCCATTAACGTGGTTTGTTGAATGCTTGGCAGCCCACCGACACAGCTGACTCGGCCGCAAAAAACGAGCTGGTTTATCAGTGCCTCGGTATGCTGAGCAGTTAAATCGATAACGCCATCCAACTCCCGAATACCCAGCTGTTGCGATAAAAAGTCGGCCAAACCGCTGAACTCAGCAGCGGTGTATACCGCGTCAGCTCCGAGTGAGCGCACTAATTTCTGTTGCTCCGGTGTGGTGCTGGCAACCACGGTAATGCCTTGTTGCTTTGCAAATTGCAGTGCCATTTGTCCAACAGGCAGATGAGCTGACTCCACCATGATGGTATCACCGCTATTCAGTTGTAACTTGAATAAGGCAATGAAGGCAGACATAGCCGGCGCTAAGGTCGCTGCTGCCATGGCAGTGTCGACCTTTGGCGGCAGCACCGTAAGTGCATGACTTGGTACTGACACGTATTCGCTCATAACGCCCGCTGAGCTGATATCACCATGCCAAAACACCCGAGAGCCACGCTCAGGAAACCCTGTTTTACAAGACTTTTCCACCCGACCGACGGCGTCGACACCAAACACCTTATCGGGCACATCGATATCATGGTTGTTGGCAATTTTGGCATCAATGAAGCTAAGACCTACTTGCTCAACTTTCACTAAAACATGATCGTCATTAAGCTGAGGCGAAGCGATTTCAGCTTGCTGAAACGAAATACCATTGCTGCGATTGAACTGCACTGCTTTCATGTTTTGCCTTTTGTTTCACTGTAAAATTTGTTCACCAGCTCTAAACTGATGTGATTTATTAAACCACCGTTAGCATATTGCTACAATAGCATTAATGCAAATATCACCCTCGCAATCTCATTTGTTTAGTGTCACAATGGCATCAGTTTAGTACAGCTTAGACATTTTATGGACATTAGCAGCCGTTTATTAATATTTTTGGACGTCGTCGAGCGTGGCTCATTTGCCAGTGCGGCGCAGCTTCGTAATATTGATCGCTCGGTGATTTCCAAGCAAATGACCAAGCTCGAAGATGAGTTGGGGGTACGTTTAATGAACCGCACTACCCGCTCCTTTTCATTGACTTCAGCCGGTGCTGAAATGGTAAAAAAGGCACAAGAGTTACGGCTGCTGTTAAATGATACTCAGCGTATTGCGCAAAACTACCACACCGAGCCCAAAGGCCTGCTGAAAATAGCCAGCTCCACTGTGGTGGGTCGCCGCTATGTACAACCGGTGCTCAACGCCTTTCAAAAACGCTTTCCCCATGTCGAAGTGGAACTGAGACTTGAAGACCGCTTAGTGGATGTCATTAGTGAAGGGTTCGATCTGGCCTTTCGCGTTGGTGAGCCAAAGGATTCATCGCTTATAGCCCGCAAGATAGCACGCAACCGCTTGTTGATCTTAGCCAGCCCTAGCTTTTTACAAAACCATGGTACCCCTACCACCATCGAGGAGCTCAGTCAGCTTCCTGCGGCGACCTACGCCAGTGATGCATTACGCTTTACTAGTATTACCTACCTCGATGAGCACGATGTTGAGCAGCAAGTGGCCGTAAAAAGCATTTTCCGCACCAATGATGGCGACAGTTTATTAGAAAGCGTGCTATCTGGTACCTGTTATATTGTGGTACCGGCTTTTCTGGTCGGCAAAGAAATTCAGCAGGGGTTACTCCAGCCCCTACTGACGGATGTTAAGTTAGTTGATTACGCTGCCATGTACGCACTTTATCCCCACCGAGACTTGCCGGTAAGAACGCGTTTGTTCCTCGATGCCTTTCGCGATTACATTGGCGAAGGAACCCCAATTTGGGAAACCCAAATACCGGGTTTTGAATCCATGTATGGTTTTCAGCCACCGAAGCCGCGGTTAACTTTTTAACCATCGAGGCGCTTCATCGCCCCTTTGACCATTTTTTGCGAGTTCATCCACTGCACCGTTTCCGATAAGCTGAGTGGCTCGCAAATGTGAAAGCCCTGTACCAAGGGGCAGTCAAGTTGGTTTAGGTAGCGCAAGCAAGCGTCGCTTTCTACCCCGACAGCCACGATACTGCAACCGAGTTTTTTCGCCAAAAACATGCTGGTTTCTACGATTGCCTGATCTTTTTCGTTTTGATGGCTCTGACGCACAAAAGAGCCATCAATTTTTATTTGCGAAATGGGCAATGCTTTTAAAATAGAAAAAGAGGAAAAGCCGGTACCAAAGTCATCAATGCTCACTCTAAAACCCATATCAATGAGCGTCTCTATTAAGCTGCGGGCTTGGTGTGCCTCTTCCATCACGGTACTTTCTGTGAGTTCGAAAACAATGCAATTGGCATCCACCTGATGATTATCAAGTTGCATCGCCAACATATTAATTAGGTTTTGCTCAGCAATGCCTTGGCTCGATAAATTAACGTGCAAGCTAAGGCTCGGCACGCATTCCAGTAAAATTGCTAAGTCTTGAAATACGCGGTTGATCACCCAAGCACTTAATTGCCGAGTTAAGTTATTTTTCTCAGCCACGGCGATAAACTGCTCAGGCAACAGCATACTGCCGTCGCTTTGTGGCCAACGAAGTAAGGCTTCAACACCATAAATATCGCCATTTTGGCTGGCTATAATGGGTTGATAATGCAAGGTAAGTTCGCCCCTTGACAGGGCTACTTTCAGATCCGCCAGTAGCTGAAACTCGGCTTCCATGCCCTCGTGTAGCTCTTCATCAAAGATCACAATACTCTGGGCACTGTGTTTGGCTGAGTACATGGCTATGTCGGCTTGTTTTAACAGCTCAAAAACATCTTGTTGCTGCTGTTGTAAACACAAACTGGCGCCGGCGCTATAAGTGATATCCAATGTTACGCCCTCTACGTCTATACCGCTGTGCAGCTCACTGAGCAGGGCATTATTTTGCGCATAAATGCCATTTACGTCTGGGGCATGTAACACAATGATAAACTCGTCACCACCAATGCGATACAGTTGATTGCCTGGTAATAGCGCCGCAGTCATGCGCTCAGCAAGTGAAATCAATAATTTATCACCAAAAAAGTGCCCTTTGGTGTCGTTTATCTGCTTAAAGTTATTGAGGTCTACCAGTAATATACTAAAGTCACGCTGCTGGCGAATATGTTCGTTAATTGCCAAAATACAGCGCTGGCGGTTTTCCAGGTCGGTTAAAAAGTCATGTTCGGCATTGTACTTGGCTAAGGTGACCGATTCGTTAAGCTCATAGAGGCTGGTTAAACTCAGCTGATTAACAACGTAAACAAAAATGGAGCCGAGGAATAAAATCAGACTTAAACCCTGCTCGGCAACGCTCGCCGCGCCGCTTTGGTACAACAACAGCGCAAAACTGGCGTAGCCGATGACAAACAGCGTCATTAATATCAGCAACAATCGCCACCCGGCTGAGGCAGTTAAGCGGCAAATATTCGCTGCGGGTTTAAAAGCGAGTAGCATGATGACGCAACCCGCTATGACAAGTAATAATGCGATCAAAGCGGTACTGTAAAGGTGAATGATGCTTTGAGTATAGTTAAAAATCTGAGTCTCTGTACGTTAAAGTAGAACCAGAGCAGCTTCCGAGGTATTAATCAACTAGGAGCTTAGCAACTAAGTTCCCTAGCCGCTCAGTGTTACTTTGCTGCTTTTAGCAGGCTATATAACTGATCTTTCAACCACAAACGTTGTTTTTTCAATGACTCTAAGTGCTCATCGGAAGCGTGTTCCACCCCATCTTCAATGCGAATGACGGCATTATCAATATCGTGGTAATCTTTAAACAACTTTGAGAAGTGGTTATCTGACATTTTCAGTTCATGAATTTGATTTTTAAATTCTGGCAGTTCTTTAGCTAGGCTATGGCGTTCAATGTTCATTTTATTCGTCCATCAAGTCGAGTTAAGTGATAGCAAATCGACCTAACCTAAACAGCGCTTGGCCAGGTCGCAAATTCATACTACGCCTAACTGCGACGGCGACTTTGATCTACCTCAACAGCGCCCACGGTAATGTATACACTGCCGCCTAACTTATCTTGGCAGTAAAATCGAGGACTAATGACCAATAACCCAGCTCTTTGTTGCAAAGTCGCTAGCCGCTAGGGAGCAATTGTTGTAAAATATCGGCGTTTCTAAGCAAATCTATCTAGCAACTTTTAGAGGAAAACCTGTGAGCGAACAAAAACAGTCTCTTAGTTATAAAGACGCTGGCGTTGATATTGATGCGGGCAACGCACTTGTCGACAGAATTAAAGGCGTAGTAAAGAAAACTCGTCGTCCAGAAGTAATGGGTGGCATCGGTGGTTTTGGTGCCCTATGTGAACTTCCAACTGGATATAAAGAGCCTGTTTTGGTTGCCGGCACTGATGGCGTGGGGACCAAACTGCGTTTGGCAATCGATTTGAAAAAACACGATACCGTCGGTATCGACCTAGTTGCCATGTGTGTAAACGATCTTATCGTGCAAGGTGCTGAACCCCTATTTTTCCTTGATTACTACGCCACAGGCAAGCTTGATGTAGATGTTGCTGCAGATGTTGTAACGGGTATTGGTAAAGGCTGTGAACTGTCTGGCTGTGCACTTATCGGTGGTGAAACAGCAGAAATGCCTGGCATGTATGAAGGCGATGACTATGACATGGCTGGTTTTTGCACGGGCGTAGTAGAGAAATCAAAAATCATTGATGGCAGTAAAGTTGCGACAGGCGATCAACTTATCGCGCTAGGTTCTAGCGGCCCGCACTCCAATGGCTATTCATTGATCCGTAAAGTGCTTGAGGTGTCTGGTGCTGATACAAATGCACAATTTGAAGGTAAAACCCTTGGCGAGCATTTACTTGAGCCAACCCGCATTTACGTAAAACAAATTTTAGCGTTATTAAAAGAAGTGGATGTACACGCCCTGTCGCACATCACTGGTGGTGGCTTTTGGGAAAACATTCCGCGCGTATTACCAGAATCAGCCAAAGCCGTTATTAAAGGCGACAGCTGGCAATGGCCAGCCATTTTCAACTGGCTACAAGAAAACGGCAACATTGCTACCCACGAAATGTATCGCACCTTTAACTGTGGTGTTGGTATGGTGTTGGTGGTACCTGCAGACAAGCTTGAGCAAAGCTTAGAAATTCTCCAAGCGCAAGGCGAAAACGCTTGGCACATTGGTGAAATTCAAGCTGCCGTCAGTGGTGAAGAGCAAGTAGAGATCGTAGGTGGTGCCAAGTAATGGCACCAACTCGCCTAGTGGTACTGATTTCTGGCAGCGGCTCTAACCTGCAAGCAATTATTGATGCTTGCCAGTCGGGTTACATTAATGCCGAAGTGGCTGCGGTGATCAGTAATAAAGCGGATGCTTATGGCTTAACTCGAGCAAAACATGCGGGGATAGCGACCCAAGTGCTTGACCATAAGCAGTTTGCAAGTCGAGAAGAGTACGATGTTGCGCTTGGTCAACTGATCTCAGACTTTACGCCGGATTTAGTTGTATTAGCTGGATTTATGCGTATTCTAACTCCTAGCTTAGTGCAAAAATTTAAGGGAAAAATGTTGAACATTCACCCTTCTTTGTTGCCTAAGTATCAAGGGCTGAACACCCACCAAAGAGCCATCGATGCCAACGATGCCGAACATGGTGTTAGCGTTCACTTTGTTACAGAGGAGTTAGACGGCGGTCCTGTGGTATGCCAAGCCAGAGTACCAATCCTCCCTGACGATACGGCAGAGTCGCTAGCAAAACGTGTGCATATGCAAGAACACAAACTCTATCCTTTGGTGGTCAAATGGTTCAGTGAACAAAGACTAAAAATGGAAGCAGATTATGCTGTTTTTGATAACAAAACCTTACCACTTGAAGGCGCGCCGTACCCAGAACTATAAAAAAATGAGCGCTGTGCTAGTTGGTATTAGCGCTCTTCTTTCCTGCTCAGCAATCGCGACTCCTTTAAGCGAGTATTACGCTGAATATCAAGTCTCACGTAAAGGCGAAGTCCATGGCGAAGCCACTCGACAGTTGAGTAAAGTCGCTGAAAACACCTACACCGTTCGCTATAAAAGCGACATTGAGTGGATGATTTTCTCCGACGTACGCACCGAAGAGTCACTTTTTGAAGTGCACAATAACCAAGTACAACCGCTCCACTACAGTATGAAGCGTGAGGGCACAGGTCCTGACAAAGATTATCGCGTTAAGTTTAATCGCGAAGATAAAACCATACATTCCAACCAACAAAAGTACCCTTTAGATGTAAAGTGGTTAGCTCAGCAACAAGATCATTTAAGCTATCAGGTGCAGTTAAGGCATGACTTAATGGCTGGCAAGCGTAAGTTCAGCTACCCCATTATTGATAAAAAAGGCAATCAACGCAGTTATGACTTTGCCGTGGTTGGTGAAGAGATGATCACTCTGCCTTTTGGCAATATCAACACCATAAAGGTGAAACGTCTATATGACGACAGTGATCGTCAGGCCATTGCTTGGTTTGCCCCTGAATATAATCATATGCTGGTGAAAATGTTTAAGGGCAAAGATGGCATGGAGCAGTTTCAAATTGAACTTAAACACTATCAGCCGGGCGCCAAAACCACAGCTAAATAACAATTAATGACAAGGTTGTGATTGGCTAAGCAGCCTTGTCATGGTAATGACGTTATACTTTTTCACCTAATTTAAACAAGGCAAACTCACCGGGCTCGAGCTTTTGCCATTGCTCGTCGTTGGTCAGTGGCCGAGTAGCGATGACGGTAACCACATCATCTGGCGTTGTTTCCTGCTGAAAATCCACCACCATATCGGCATCGATTAACGTTGCCTTACCAAAAGGCGCACGTCTGGTGATCCAATGTAGGTTATTGGTGCAGTAAGCAAGCACATAAATACCATCGGTGATCAGCATATTAAACACCCCTTTGGCACGTAGGGTATGGGCAAGCTTAGCAATATAGCGAAACACCGAGACCATATTTTTTGGTCGGCTTGGGTACTTTTCTCTCACCTTATCTAAAATCCAACAAAACGCCAGCTCGCTATCGGTCTTACCTACGGGGCGATAAAAATCGGTTTTAAGGTCTTTGTAATCAGAAAGCTGGCCATTGTGAGCATAGGTAATTTCACGTCCCCACAGCTCACGTGTAAATGGGTGGGTGTTCTCTAGGCAGGTGCGGCCACGATTGCCCTGGCGAATGTGGCTTATCACCGACACGCTTTTAATGGGATACGCCTTAACCAATTTAGCGATTTCAGATTGACAACTGGGCTCAGGATCTTTAAAGGTACGACAACCTTTGCCTTCATAAAAAGTGATCCCCCAGCCATCTTTATGGGGACCGGTGTTGCCACCTCGCTCTAACAAGCCAGAAAAGCTAAAACAAATATCGGTGGGGACGTTTGCTGACATCCCTAATAGCTCACACATTAAACAAGTTAACCTTTAAAAACAGAAATATAAAAAATAAATCAATCACTACTACTGAGCTCATCGCAGAGGCGACTTTGCAACGCTCGAGTTTAATGATGATTTTAATCTAGAAGTAGCATTGTTAAACAGAGCCAAGCTATTGGCAAGCTTAAACCCCATGCAAAGGATGCTTTTACTGTGTTTTTAGCTACCAACAGGTGATTTATGAGCTTTACTATTTCATTTCTAGTTTCTCACGCCTTACACCTCAATAAGGTTTAGAAAAACCACTTTCTTGTGCCTTTAACCTAATTGATTGTTAAGCATCACGTCCCTTTAATGCTGCAAATAGCTTGAGTTGAAATTTTTAAGGAGTAGATTCAGGTAATTTAAATTGATCTGGTTAGGTTTAAAGCTCACTCCTTGTTCAATATTAGCCATGTGCTTTTTTAGCATGCCTTTATCTTTTGACCAAAAAGCAATGTTTCCTAACACAAAGTCATTCCAATACATTGGAAACTCACTTAAGTTTTCGTTTGGCTTCAGTACTTTTTTTGCCTGAAAAATCGCTTGTTGATAATTTCCCGCTAACCCTTCCATTTGAGCCAAGTGCCAAGTCAATGAGCTTTCTTTTGAGTTATTGTGAGCAATGTAACTTTTTATCAAAGTAGCAGCTTCAGCATAGCAACCAGACTGTTCTAGCAACCTAAAACCGCTATCTTTTGTTTGATCAAACTGCTGGTAGCTAAGGTCTAAGTCTTTTTCTAACCTTTTTTGCAGGGCCACTTTACAATCCGCTAGAGCAGAGTTTGCCATGACCATTAAGGCGATTGATAAAATTCCAATTTTCATAATTGTTCCTTACTTATGTAATGCCGAAAGTGGGATAAATATGACCAAAAAGGCTGCGCTTTTAAGCCCAAGCTCTGTGAGCCACTTTCTGGTTTTTTGTTATTACTAGTAGAAAGTTTATTTTTCGCCTTTGTTGTAGCCAATTAGACCAAACACTACCGCGATAGTTAAAATAATGATATCTAAATAAAATGGTGGTTTTTGCGTGCTCAATAACGTGCCTAGAGTAACTAGCACCAAGCAACCAGCAGTATATTTATTTTTTGATTTTTCCATAATTCCACTTTCAGTATGATGATTGAGTTGCGCGTACTTACCTAAGAGCACGCAAAAAATCATAATGGGTACAAATATGTTGATTATGCTAAGTGACAAAACAACAAAATGCAATGATGAGAACCCAGATGCATTAGCTATTACAAATTTTAGGGCTGAGAGCGGACAAACAGGGTGGTTTACATGCTCGGCCGAGAAAGATTTTTTGTATTATTGCTTTGCTTTAAGTGAATGCTTTTATAAGGTTAGCTGCTAGCATTCCTACACCAAAAGACAAGGTAAACATGGGGATGTGACGGTAAAGTAGTGTTTAGAAATCTGTGTCATTTCACTAGAATATACAAAAGAGGAATGATAC